>JBBPIG010000038.1 GCA_038040445.1 Acidobacteriota bacterium
AGTACGGATTCAAGTGCAGTTTCAATCCGACGTTTTCGACGGCGCAAAGCAAGGAATGGATCTCAAAGGGCTACTACGGTCTGGATCAAGGTCCGATAGTTTTGATGATTGAGAACTATCGCTCAGGATTTCTTTGGCGCCTGATGCGTGGCTGTCCTTACATCATCGACGGGCTTCGCCGCGCAGGTTTCACCGGCGGCTGGCTGCGCGACGTTGAATAGGCCAAGTCATATCCGGCCCGGATCGGTGGCATCAAAGGGACGGCCACGCTAAGATGCTCTCGTTTTTGAAGGCGCTTCGATGACAAAAGCAAAGAAGAAGAAAAAGAGCCCGCTTGAGGCCGTCGCTCCTCGCGGTGTTAGACGGTTCTTTGGTGAGTTGGGTCCCGGTTTGATTACGGGCGCGGCTGACGACGACCCTTCCGGCATTTCGACATACTCAGTGACGGGCGCTTCGTTCGGATACGCGCCGCTCTGGACCGCGCTCTTCTCATTTCCCGCGCCGATCTTGGCGGGATGGCTGAAGCCACCAGCATGGTTACCGGCATAAGTCATTTCATCTGGACGCCTGTCTACGCAGTGCTGGTCGTCTCGCTGCTCTTCTGGACCTCCTATAGTCTCATAGCCAAAGTTTTCAAGTGGCTCACGCTAGTCCTATTCGCCTACATCATCGCAGCGTTTCTCGCACATCCTGACTGGCGAGCCGTTTTACTGTCCACCTTCGTTCCCCATATCCAGTGGTCGAGCAATTATCTGGCAGCGTTTGTCGGGATCCTGGGAACTACTATATCCCCTTACCTTTTCTTCTGGCAGGCCTCGCAGGAGGTGGAAGAAGAGAGAAAGATGGGTAAGCGCACAGTTCGCGAGCGTGAAGGCGCGACTGTTGAATCTCTTCGCAAATCGAGAACAGACGTGCTCACAGGAATGTTTTTCTCAAACCTGGTGATGTACTTCATCATTCTGACCACCGCCGCGACCTTGCATGCTCATGGTCAAACCAGCATCGAGACTGCGCAGCAGGCGGCCGAGGCCCTCAAGCCGGTTGCCGGCAACTTCGCTTACATGCTTTTCACGTTGGGATTGATAGGCACGGGAATGCTAGGCGTGCCCGTACTGGCGGGCGCGGCGGCTTACGCCATTGCCGAAGCGCGCGTGTGGCGCGGAACGCTCGAAGACAAGCCGCGACTAGCAAAGAAGTTTTACTCAGTCGTGGCTGTGTCGATGCTGCTGGGGTTATCTCTAAACTATGTCGGAATCCACGCGGTGAAGATGTTGTTCCTGGCGGCGGTTTTGAACGGCGTCCTCGCGCCGCCGTTGATCGTCCTGCTTGTGCTTTTGACCAGCAACAAAAAGGTGATGGGCAAGAGAGTCAATCCTCCCGTGCTCAAGTGGCTAGGCTGGGCTACGGCGGCGATCATGTCGGCGGCAGCGATGGGGATGTTCGCAACGATGTGATCTCCGATGTACGCGAGCTACGTTCATTTCACCGTTCAGTTGCTACCAGCCATTGTCGAAATAATCCCACCTTGCCCGTAGAAGCCGCTTATGTGGGTCAACCCCGACTCTTTCGCGTGGGCGGGAGAATCTGAGCTTTAGTCAGCCCACCGAGAGAGGATGAGGCGATAGTCCTGAGAGCCGGCTTTCTTTCAAGTCGGTATCTAGCCGATTATCACTTCTTCGGCGCTTTAGCGATGCAAGTCTTCTCAGATTCTTTCGCCTGCACCTTTGCTGTCCTGTCTCGCCTTACTTGGACTTAATCCCGTCGCGCGTTTTGCTACTGCCCTCAAGCAGCCCCTTCAGTTGCAGCGAAACTGTTTAGGTCCTCCAACGACGGTAGCCAAAGCCCCCGCCAAAGAGCAGAACCAGAACCACGATAACAATCAGTATTGTCATGGTACTCATACTCACTCCTTCCAGCCTGGGCGCTACACCACCCGGCCTATCTAGCTCGTCTCAAATTCCGGATTCTCTTGCCTAGAATAAGCTAGCGTAGTTGAAGCACGACGCCTGGCTTATTGATGTTGACATCAATTTCATGTTTTGCAGGTCCGCGCCTGAAGACGCCGGCGAAATAAAGGACGGCAGTCGCCGCGATCAATACCAACACAACGGCCAACACGATCAACGCACCGCTGGCGCCGCCGCCATCGGAATGAACTACTTCTACGACTCTATCTGTCATCGTTCTAGCCTCCGTTCGTGGTAAGTACAATACTCCTATCTCGAATCCATCACCGTTCAATTTGGACAACCGTGGAAATAAGAGGTCCGAACGAGTGGCTTTCTGATGAGGATTAGTCAGTGGACGAAATAGAGGATTATGCCGTGACAAACCTTCTGAGTTGCTCAAACCGCTTAAGAATCAAACTCACATATGTCACCGGCTCAATGCCGCGACAGAAGCCATAGTTCACGACCGGGTCCTCTGAATACTGCACTTTTGACTCCTGCAAAAGCCAATACGCGACATCCTCCCAGGCTTTGCAGATCTTAGAGAACCGAGTACCTGGAGAAAAAAACAGAAACGAAAAAGAGCCAAGAATGGCGACTCCGGAATTCAGACGGGTTGTTTGCTTCGGCGCTACCACCTGCGATTTGGCCTACTCCCTTCCTTTCCTCCACACTGACCCTAATCCGTCGATAAGGGTTGATGAGGATGGAGATTGGCGTGGCTCGCGTGGAGATTAGCTAGTTGAACGAATTGACGGTCGTGATCAACCAGTTTTTGGGGACCCATCGGTTTATGTATCTCCTTTTGAGCCACAGTCGTGTTTCGCGGGCACACTGCTGGCTCCAAACCATCTTGTGCGGTTGAATCAAATGTGAGTAGCATTTGTTGCCACCATCTAGCTCACGCAGTAGCCGGTATGATCGCCTTCATTGCTGCTGCCCAGTACTCAGCCAGCCTCTCCTTAGTCGTGGCCAATCGCAACACCATCTTCCGCGCGTGATGGAGTACCTGTCCCGCCGTGTTGAATATCAAGAACCTCAACCGCTTCGGTCGCGCAGTCAACAACTCGGGCGGCAAGGCTAACCGCTTGAGCGCCGTCAAAACGTTATTCGTTATAACCACCATCCTCAGCCAAGCCCCATTCGCTCCGAACCTTCCACAAGGCATCACTGCTGCTCCGAGTTCGTTCTTGATCACGTCGTGGATCGCTTCGATCGTGCCTGCTTTCTGACGATGCCAGTCGATCAGTTTCTCAAGCTTCCAGTCCCATATGTTAGTGACGATCGCAAAGTGCTTGACCGAACTCCCATCTCCAAACAACTCTCCCTGGCGCAAGCGCATTCGGATAGTCACGTAACGCAGAGGCTTGCTGTGTTTGTTTTCGGCTTCGTGGTTGGATACAAACACCACCTCCGCGCATTCGCGTATCATCGATGGGTCCCGGCTGTTGAGCCGCTCCCAGCTTTTCTCTTCAACCGTCGAGCATATCGCCTCGCGCAACGCCGGGTTCATGCGCGCGCTGATCGCAAAGCCAATGAACCCGGGCGGGCCGTCATGGCGTTCTTCGTTCCTCAGCCAACCGATCAATTCCTTTTCCTGGCAGGCCGAGTCGCCTCGGTAGTAAAACGTCTCCACTGTTGCCGGCAGAGCAGCAAATGCTCGCTTAGCTACTGTCAGCGGCTTCATGATTGCCGGCACGTTTCCGTCTCTGAACTCGTCGGCTATGATCAGATCCACCTCAGCCCAAACCGCCAGCATCGGCTGGTATCCACGCTCGCCTTCGTAGGTCGGTTGCGCTTCCTGTTTGCTACTCTGGATGATCGTCGAGTCCTGATCAATTGTTGCGATCTTCTGGTCCGCACATCTTTGACCCACCGCCCGAACCAGGTCTCGATTGACTTCGGCAAGGCCGCGCAGCGCCTGGCTCTCGCCAGGAGTGTATGCAATCTCGCCTGGCAGCAGTTGCTGCTGTGCCTGCTTGATTTCCTGTTCGTCGTGAAACTCATACAGAAACTTCCGCGCCGCTGCTGACGATGGAAGCTCGTGACCGATTAACTCTGCCAGCCCTTTATCCTCTCGCAAGTAGTCGAAGTCATCCAAACAGTCGTCTCCTGCTGCGTTGAGTATCACGAAGCTTTCAACGAACGTCGCCTCGTCGAAGCCCCGCTGACGCTGTTTTATCTTCACATTACGACTGACGCTTGTCGGCAACCCCAGCGCCCGGCACATTTGCACTACCAGCGGTATGCCGCCTCGTGCGGTCCAAGTTTCTTTAGCTGGTTCAACGTCGAGTTCTGAAAGGCAATGGTAGTTCTGTCGGAGATGGTTTGTTCTGTTTTCTCATCACCTGCAATTTAGCATGGCGATGCACCCAACGGGTGAAATCTATGTCGATCCACGTATTATTTCTTCCAAAGCCGCTTCACTCCATCGCTGTCGGCTCTTCCGCATACTTCAACTGTCATCCGCCCACTACCCTCACGCCCCTTATCGACGGATCAGGGACTGATGGACGACAGTGCGGAACTGTGGTAGGGTAGCGATCATGAGCACCACGACAATAATAATTGTTATCCTCGTACTGCTCCTGCTCTTTGGCGGCGGCTACGGCTACTCCCGCCGTGGGCGATAGGAGCGACCGGGGGTATTAGGCTGCAAGTAGCTCCTTCAACTACCCGACATGATCTGCGCATCCCGCTTCAATCGTTGGCGTGACCCTCAAGCTCTGATGCACCGTGCAAAAGTTGTAGTAGGCGAAGTGTAGCGCATTTTCGTCTTCCTTTCTCCCACAACTGCATTATGTCAGTGGCAGGCTCTTGATTGCATCCGACTATCTTTTTCCAACAACGCATTATGACCTCATCAAACAAAGTCCCATTCCTTGACCCAACATAAACATCTGCGGTATTTTTAGCGGCAAATCTTAGGCGCCTCACCGTCTATTAGTATCGAGGGACCTCACCTCCCGCGAAAAAGCGAGTCTCAAACATCGCGATTGCCTTGCTGAGTGGGATTGTTCGTTCTTTGCCGAGCAATGGGTTGGGTAGGTCTAGTTCATTTCTTCTTTAGGACCCTTGAAGCCATCACGGTCGTTGAGTCACTCGTGCTCAATAAGCCAGGCATGGCTTTAGGACGCGGGACCTACTTTCCACCACTCCATATCTTTTGCTGACGACGATGGGTTTAACGCTTTCACCAGGGGGAATCTATGCCGTCTGACGTAACAGTCAACGACGTTATCCTGCAACCTTTCTTGATGGCTCAGGACTCTGCCGAGTCGCAGCGCGAACTCATGATTTTATTGTCGGAATACGCGGAAGGGCGCATAAGGGGCATTATTATGGCTCACCTCCGTTCCTACCCAAACAGTCAAGAGCATAGTGCAGATTTTGAGGATCTATACAGCGAGACGAAAACAAGATTGCTCACCTACTTGTATGAACTGAAGGAGGGCCTGCGAACTACTCCGTGCGAGGATTTCCGTGGGTACGCTGCGGCGATCACTCACAATACTTGCCACGACCACTTCCGCCAGTTGTACCCAACACGCACTCGGCTCCATAAAAAGATTCGTGATTTGCTTCAAGCTCATCCGGATTTTGCATTGTGGAAAACTGAAGACCAGAACAAAGGTGAGTGGCTATGCGGGTTTCACTACTGGCGAGGTCGAACCAGTTCATCTGATTCGACCGCATGGCTACGACAGTTCTATGAGAATCCCGAGACTCTGACGGAGGCTCTTGCATCTCAAGGTGACATTCAAGGCATGGAGATCGACGCTCTGCTCGCGTCGATCTTCACGAAGGTCGGAGAACCGCTCAGCTTAACCGATCTGGTCAACATCGTATCGGATATCCGAGGCATTAAGGATGTGGCAGTTGCTTCCTTCGACGCGAATGGGGCCAGCTTGAGTTTGCGACTTCAAGATTCAAAGCTTCGCGTCGATTCGGTGCTCTAAATGCGGGAGCCCTTGACGCGAATCTGGCAGGGCCTGCAAGAGCTCCCCCACGATCAGTTGCGAGCCTATTTGCTATATGCGCGGGATAGCTCAGGGGAAGATCTGATCAACTTGTTCCTGGCAGCCGAGATCGCAACAGAGGTGGAGATAGCGGTGCTGTTGCGAATGAGGATGGATCAGTTTCGAGATCTCAGGTTGACGAGGCTACCGCTCGACAACGAAGCCATCAGTAAAGAACTTGGGGTCACGCTCGAACGCGTCTACAAGCTCCGTTTCAAGGCTGGTAAGCGGTTGAAATCGCTACTAGCTGAAATAATCGCGCAAAAGAAATGGCCGAAGTAGGAAGAATTCCCCTCCGCCACCGTCTCATTATAGAGCACGGTACGTGGTCGTTTGTGAAGCGCTATGACGGTTTATATGGATACACACCTGTCAACTAAAGAGATAAGGGACTACCTCCGTCGCAGGCTGACCCGGGACGATTTCGACAGAGTGGGTGAGCATGTGCACAGTTGCGCGTCTTGCTATCAAGACTTTCTGGCCGAACTACAAAAGCGGTTTCCTATTGAGATCGACCTGGATGAGCTTGCCGGGTTGAAAGGCTGGCATCTTGAGGGCGAAGAGTTGGCGGCCTACGTTGAGGGCCGGATGGATGAGCTTAACTTTGAATGTGCCAGTTTGCATCTCGAGGAGTGCGGCTCGTGCATGGAGACGGCATCAGCCGCTTTCGAATATCGCTTGGAGAATCCTCGTGTGAGAATGGGCGCGCGCCGGAAGGAACCATCGACGTGGAGCAGATACCTTCCCAGCGTCCAGTCAATCTCCTCGCCTCGCTTGCAACTGGCCGCCGCTGCTGTACTGCTACTTGGCTTGGCGCTCATCATATGGGCCGTGCTGCAACCGAGGTCTGAGAAACCTCAGCTTGCGGGAGTTCCTCCGCCAGAGACGCGTTCGACTGATCCCTCCCCCCATCCAACTCCGATGCCGATTCAACCGGGTCCAGGCGTAGGCTCCGACATCGATCATAAGATTGACGAAGCGGCGCCATGGCAGACGGCTGCCAATTCACACGAGCACGGAGGCGGACGCCAGGAGGATGAGATCGAGCGAGCGCTGTTAGCCAAGAATCTGACAATGCCGCCTGCGATCGAGATGCTTGACAGGACGCCGGCGATAGCGATTCGCGGGAATCGCGCTTCCATTCAATCCTTCACCATCGCTCGGCCGTTCACGACTTTGATAAATAATGATCGCCCGACCTTCTCCTGGACCACCTTAAACGGAGCCACAAGCTACAAGGTGTCGGTTTATGACGCTGACCTCCACCTTGTTGAAACGAGTGAGCCGCTCGAAGAAACTCAGTGGTCGATGCCTGATCTACTCGAAGCCGGAATCGTTTACACCTGGACGGTGACTGCTCTAAAGGATGGGCAAGAGATTATCGCGCCGGCGTCACCCGCTCGCGCAGAGTTCAAGATACTTGGAAAGCCCGAGCTGCGTAAGCTGAATCGCATGGTCAGTAGAACTACATCGCACGCGGCCCGTGGAGTTCTCTATGCAGAAGCCGGATTGCTGGACGAGGCTGAGAAAGAATTCCAGGCCTACCTCGTCGCTCACCCACACGACGATCGCGTGAAGAACTTGCTTCAAACAGTCAGATCGTGGCGTGGCATACAGCCGTAGTTTGCCGCCATCGCCTCCCACAACAAAACTCGCCGACCATTAACTGAAGCCGCGCTTTTGATATGACAGCCACGGCCCAGCCAAGAGACTACAGCCAGATGCGTCTCGCACCGTGGATTCCGCGTGGTGAGTTTCGCGTTGACGAGTCAATGCGTAGCTACGCTATAACTGCAAGGACCCCAAGTAGTTTGATTAATAAGCGCGCTATCGTACTTCTCTAAGGGCCTCTGCTATTCTTGCTATGGTTACGACGGTCGCGAGGCCGCGATTCAAAGCCCAGAGTACTGAAGCTCATGCCCAAGAAAGTAGCTCCACCAAAGCCTACAAGCGGCGGCGGTTTCGTCTTCGAGGATGACGTTGTCGCTTATTTTTTTTCGTGCCTTCTAGGCGGTCAGCCACCACTTTCCCCGGACCTCGGGCTGCTCGCGCGCCTAGACTTTCAAGCAAGAGCCGATGGTTGGTTGCTCGATGATATATTGCTTACTTTGACTCCGCACGGTGTGACAAGGCGTTGTCCGTTTTCAGTGAAGAGCAACAGACAGTTCACCTCACAATCCGCTCCCAGAGAATTCGTAGTAACTGCTTGGGAACAACTTCTGCACGCGGGAACAGCGGTCTTTGATGTCGAGTGTGACTGGCTCGGAATCATTACGGCTCCATTACCGACCCCGTTGTCCGATTCGATTCAGCACCTCGTAGGGGCCGCAAGCAAACAAGATTCGAAGCTGTTGGCGCATCGGGCGAGTGTTCCGGGATTCATGTCCAAGATGGAAGCGAAGCTTTTTTCAAGCTTTGAATGTCCCGTTGAATTCAAGGAGAAGTACCCCGAGGACTGCACAAACACCGGCGAACTTCTAAAGCGTCTTATACACCTTGAATTTGACTTTGAGCGACAGCCTTCAACTCGTCACCAAGATGCCGTAAGGAATTGTCGTGATGTCCTCAAAAGCAATTCGCTGGATGAAGCAATACTCCTGTGGGAGGAGCTTCGAAGAATTGGGCAGGGTCATCGAACCAGAGCAGGGTTCATCGACTTCAAAGGAATTGTCGACCTGGTCCGATATAAGTTCCGACTCAAGAACTTCCCGGAGCATCAAGTTGATTGGGAGCGCCTGTCAGAGCTGACGCAGATCAACCTTACGGTCATACCGGACAAAATCGGGAATATCGTTTCGATCTCGAGGTCAGCTGATCGCTACCGACTGAGTGAGCAACTCGCACGGCGGAAGGCTGTGGTAATTCGTGGTCCGTCTGGTTGCGGGAAAACAGTGTTAACAAAACTTTGGGCTGAAGAAGCCGGGTCTCAAGCCAAAGTACTGTGGTGGGAAGCCAAGAGTTTTGAGACGAGCGACTTCACTAACTTTGAGACACACTTGGGACTGAGGAATCCCCTGCGGGATGTGCTCCGATGTACCACCGACTCCGATGCATCACTCGTGATTGATGGCATCGACCGCGTGTTTTCAGAGCAGGCGTTTCGTAACTTCGCCGTCCTGCTCCAGTACGTTGAAGCCGGCCTAGAAACAAGCCCATGGCGACTTCTCCTAACTGTTCAGCCCGAAGAGTGGGACAGAATTCAAATACAGCTTGCGGCCGTGAATGTCTCCACATCTGGCTGGCAGATTCTGGACTTGAGCGAGCCTCCTGAATTAGATCTTGCTCCAGTCTGGAAAGCGTTTCCATCACTTGGACAATTACGTCTACAGCGGCATTTGAAGGGACTCCTGCTGAAGCCGAAAGTTCTGGATTTGCTCGCTACACACCTACATATCGCGCCCTTGGACACAAGTAAATGGGTCGGGGAGTCAAACCTTATCAAGTGGTTCTGGGAGACAGAAGTCCTGAATAAGCCTGATGGAGCCACGCGCGCCGGCTTTCTAAAACTGCTGGCTGAAAAACAGGGAGATGATCTACGCGCCCAAACTTCAAGCGGGACCTTTCCTATCGCTGATCAGACTTCGGTCTCTGGACTCGTCCGAGACCGAATTTGCCGAATGCGTGACGAGCAGCTTTCTTTTGATCACGATTTGTACGGCGACTGGGCAAGGCAACGGATACTCCTCTCCTATGCCGACTCCTTATCGGAGTATCTATCACATCGCATGACTTCGCCGTTATGGCACCGGGCGCTCAGGCTTTACAGCTTGCATCTCCTTGAACTGGAACCAAACCTAACGCGTTGGCGAAATCTCCTGAATAGCTTCGCTTCTGATGACGGCAAGGGCACTCTTGAACAAGACTTGATTCTCGAATCTACGATCTTCGCCGCTAATCCAGAGTCAATCTTGGAGCGCCTGTGGGCTGACCTGGCAAACGACAGCGGGGTGCTTCTCCGTAGACTGCTAAGACGATTTCATCATACCGCTACACTTGCCAATCCGATGGTGCTCGTAGTGTCAAAGATGATCGACGATTACTCAGATACGGACGCGGCTCTGACTAATCGGATCCCGTATTGGCCCTACTGGTTGCCAATGCTGCGCTTCCTCCACAATCATTTAGGCCAGGTGATCGATATGGCGATTAAGCCCGTGTCGGACTTAGTGAATACTTGGCTGCGTCTTGGAGCCGAAAACTGGCCGCTCCGCGTGGAGGCGGCTGAGATTGCATTAGCGGCGGGCGAGCATATCAATCGATTCAAACGGCAGGATGGCATTGTAATAGTCGAAGACAAAATCGATGAAGCAATTTACCGGGCAGTGTTGGCAGGTGCAACCGATCTTACTGAACGAGTCACGAATTTCGCGTTAGAGGCAAGTTGTCGGGTTCGAGCCAGGGTTGAGGAAGACGATGAATGGCGTTCCGACTCAAACGCACTCGGCATCCCAGATCCAACGCCTCATTTCGGAGCGACAAGGAAGACTGATGCATGGCCGGACGGCCCCACGGACCGAGTCGACCGCGCGTTTCACAATGTCTGCTTGGAATCCGATTCTCTTCTTCCTTTAATCAACGCCAATCCCGATGCCGCACGAGAAGTGATTCTTGCCAACCTCATTGAGGAGCCGGAAGAGTATTACGAACACAATCGCCATCCCCAAAGCTTCAACCTTGATGGATTTCAGTACCTTCCTGGCTGGCACCCTCCGTTCTACACTCGGGGGCCTTTTCTTCAATTCCTGAGAGCCCAACCTAAGGAAGGATTGGAAACGATATTGCGGTTAGTAAACTTTGCGACGGAGCGTTGGTCCCAAGAGCGAAATACTGAAAGATACTCCGCGCCTTTTGTGGTCGTACCGCTGCCAGAAGGTGTCCAAGAATGGGCGGGAGACGGACATGTCTACTATTGGTATCGAGACAGCGGAAGATGCCCGCACTCGGTCGTTTCAGCGCTCATGGCTTTGGAAAGGTGGTTCTATGAAGAAACAGAGAAAAAGAAGAATCTTGTTCCCTTTGTTGAAACCATCATTCGTTGTTCCAAGTCCGTCGCATTCGCCGGATTGCTCAGTGCCGTTGGTCGGAACGAGCCTTCGCTTTTTAGCGGAATTCTACAACCATTATTCGCTATCCCTGAGTTTCATGTTTGGGAATTCCAGTACGGCGCACAACAGGCGGACTACTACTCGATGATCAGTTGGACATTTCAGAGCAGCTTTCTCGTCAAAGCAGCTTCAGAGTGGCATAGCATGCCTCACCGACAAACGACGCTCCACGATTGGGCAAGGTGGTTCTACCTAAATGCGTCCGAAACGAGGCCTTTTTTTGATCAAGCACGCACGAACTGGTTAGAGCGGCTTAGAAACAGCACGCGCCAAGACTGGCTTGCACATCATCTCGAATGGCTCATTCCAAGGTTTGAAATAGGCAACTATAAAATCGAGGAGAGATCAGATGCCCGAACAGAATGGATTTACGAGGCGCCAAAGGAATTTCAGGACAAGCATCGCGACGAATCCGAGAAGGCGGCACGTCAACTTCAGTTGATGGAATTCCCCGTACGGTGCAAGGCGATTCTAGAAGGCGGGAAACCTCTGCCAGCGGATTCGATAGAAGACTTCTGGAATGAGATTCAGCGCATCTCGAAGCTCTTCCGTGGTGATAGCCCTGATGAATCTGTTCGTAGAATAGATGATGCTGTCTGCGGGGGTATTGCTGTACTCCTTGAGTATCATAGCGACTGGTTGAAGCGCTACCCCGATCACAAAGAGTTTTGTACCCAACGGCTGATTGAATCAACTCGCAATCCACCGCCGAGTAGAGAATTTGATTCTGACGTTAGTGCCTATGATTGGGCATGGCATAGTTTCTGTGCAAGAGCGGTTCCCATTCTATGGTCAGAGAATCCTGATGAGCCCATTGTGCGCGAGAGCGTTGTTTCGCTAGCCCTAAATAGCCACTACAAGACTGTAGCGACCCTTTGTCAGTCGGCCGCCAAACGGCGGGTGCTGCTGGGAGATCACTTTAGTCAATTGCAAAACTTTCTCGTGTTTTGGTCTTCTGTGAGGTGGGAGATAGGCCGTTACCGTCACCCCGAGCAACCGGAGTTTGATGAAGCTGAGTGGCTAGAGCGTGAGACCCAATCCTTCATCAAAGGGACCACTAAGATACTACTTCGCGGATGGAGTCATTCGTTTTTGCAACAAGAGGAAGAGGCCAAACATAGAAGGTCAGGGCGACGCAAAAGGTACAGGCAATTCCCCAAGATCGATTTAGCCATAATCCAATCAATTTTTTCATGGCTACCTGCGCTTAGCGAGGCACACAATGAGACCGAACGTTCGGAATGGGTTGCCCTTTGGAAAGAAATGCTCGATGTGTTCCTCTGGACAATGAGCTCCGGAGTTGAGGACGAGAATGAGATAGACGGTACGCCGCACGAGTGGGATCGTTGGGTTCTCGGTAGGGTTGCATGGATTGTTCAACAGCTCAACGAAGATGAGCATCCAGAAGACTTCTGGCGGCCTATTCTCAGTCTTGGTAGCCCCGGCCACTACTGGGTAGAACATTTTCTGACAGATTGGTTCAGTGTTGCATTGCGCGCCGGCCCCATGCCAGACCAGGGACTTATCCAGTGGAAAGCGATGATTGACTTCGCCCTTTACTCGCCGGACTGGGACCTCGCGTCACCGAGGCCCAACTACTACATAAGTGAAATCTGGTGCCATCTGATGGGCTTCGACCACATAGTTCGCAGCCTTTGGAATGAAGACCAAAGAGGCACGGTTGACGCACTGGAACCTGACTATTGCCGGTGGGCCTCGGTTTTTCTACTCGTTCCTCGCTGCCTAACAGGCTTTTCGGTATTCTTGATGAGCAGTGCTGCGGATGGAATCTTGCTTGAAGCGCTTAGGTGGATTGAGGCGAGCATTGTAAATGCAAGCAGAGATTTCTTCAACGAACGCGATGTTCAGGAATGCCTCGTCCAGCTCCTTGATCATTCTTGGCATACTCACAACACGGCTTTGCGGCAGCAACCTGATACCTTCAAGGCGTTCATGAGTGTTCTGAAAAAAATGGCTGACCTACAGAATCCCACCGCACTTGAAATTCAACAAAGAGTTGTTTCAACCGTATAGGCATCCAGAGGCGCCCCAAAGAACCTAGTTGCCACCGTCGCCTATCACAATGAATCCGGCCCAGTAATAAGGCTTCATTCTATATCGCGGATCGCTCATCATTATTAAGACAGCCTGCCGCCACGCTTCGGCTTTAGAAATCTTCCTGTCGCTTGATCCGGCGCCCACAACGTTCTTGTGAAAACCAAGCATCAGTTTCGTTGTGCTTTCGGAAGGAACTTGCCATTGGCTCGCGATCGTGGTCGGCACGCCGGCTACGAAGAGCGCCCAGGTCATTCCTATCATCCCTTCTCCATCGCCCACGCGCCCTCTTGCCGTATCGCATGCTGACAGCACTACCATTTCGGCTTTCAGATCCATCTTCATCAGCTCCCAAGCTTCGAGGAGACCATCCTCGCTCGAGTCGCCGCCGGACGCAAGGACGATGTAAGAATATAACGGGTTGCGATCATCGAATACTCCGTGAGTTGCGAAGTGAAGCACTCTGTACTTCCCCATCTCGGCCTTAACAGTGTCTTCTCGCGCCGCCGATCCAATGCGAACTACGCTTCCCTGCGCCCCGTACACCTCAGCCACAAGAGTCTGCGCCTCTCTCTCCGTTTCGGGAAGGGGAACAAGAGGCGCATTCCTTAACGTCTGCGCCCGCGCTAGGGCCTCACCACCAAAAGCGGGGTTTCCAATAGCGTAGAATTGCCCTGTTTGGACTCTCGATAACGAGGAATCGCCGTTTTGTTCCTTCTTGCTCAGAGGTACTGAACGCAAGCTATCAGGTACTTATCCCTGGCGTTTTGTAACGCCTGGAAAGGAAGATTCCAGAGGGTATCATCAGGAACAATGCATACAGTACTCTTGTTGTTTAGATACGGTTCTGCTGGTTTGATTAATAGATCATAAAGCTCAAGACCGATCTGCCTGAAGCCCGGATGATTCGTGGACAATAGGTTCCGAAATCTCTCCACCATCGCAGATAACGCGCTCTTCTTAATATCTATAGAGTAGACGCCAACGTTTACTTTGCCCCAAGTTGTTGAATCCCTGGTCAATACAAACAAGAACGTGTGCTCGTCTGTTACGACGTATTCCAAAACTGTCGTTTTGTTATCTGATACGAGCTCGCCTGCATCTTCAATTGTAAATACAGGGAAGAGGCCCCGCTTAGCTTTCTCCTCCGGGTGTGCTGCGTACAGCCCTGCTTGGAATGCTTCATACGCATTACGGGCCTTCTGTAGTCGAGTCTCCAGTCCTTCTATTCGTTTTTCGTCTGGCTGCTGACGCATCCTCTCGCCGCGAATCTGAGTGTTAAGAGCGACCATTTCGCTGTACAGTTTCCGCTCTTCCGACCGCTCGCTTTGACTCAACGAGTTGTTAACGTTGATCCGACCGTTTCGAAAGACATCGAGCAACACGCGCCCCTTCGCCCGCTCAGCGTACTTCAAGGCTTCTTCGACTTTGCCTTGCTGGACGAGCATCGAAACCATTTCGAGATAGGGAGAGATTCTATTTTCAAAGAAAAGTTGTTGCTCTTTCTCCGCACCTGCAACTTGATCTCGCATCTGCTCAACGGCTTCGATGCCCTGCGTGAAAGACTCGGTCGCGAGCGCGTTTTCGTTTTGCGCGCGATAAACTTTCCCTTTGAGAGTTAGAGTCAGGTAGTTCATCAGCGGCGACCGAAGCAGTCTTGCCAGATCAGCCGCGCTATTAGCCGCAGCGCTTGATCTTGCGTAGTCCCCCTGCGAATAGAACACCTGCCCTTTGCGCCAAAGGAGTTCCGTTGTGCGAATCTTGTCCCCTATTGTTTGAGCAAGCGGCAATGCCTTATCAAGCCAAGCCGACGCTCTCGCATAATCGCCCTGCGCCTGATACACGGCTCCCAGGCCTTCCTGGGCAGCGATGATTATTTCAACCGCGTCGATCTCCTCGGCCCTCTTCAGACTATTCTGCAATTCCTGTGATGCGGCTTCGTACTTTCCTTGCCTGTAATCTATTACTCCGATGTTCAAGAGATTCCTTGCGATCTCCCGCCTGTTGTCTACTTGCATGAAGATCTTCAGGCTTTGATTCACGAATTCGGAAGCTTTCAAATAGTCGCCTTGTTCGATGTATAAGACACCCATGTCGTTAAGCACCGCCGCGGTTCTGCCCTTATCGATCAATGTCTTCGCTGTGTCCATCGCTTGAGACAAATAGTTGAGCGTTTGGATGTGGTTACCCATGACCTGGTACACATGACTGATATCCACCAAAGCATCCGCTATGTTGCCGGCAGACCGGAAACCGCCTTGTAGCAGTTCCCTCCACAAAGCGAGCGCCTTTTTGAAATTATCCAATGCGGCGTCGTAATCGCCTTTCCACTTGGCTACATGGCCAAGATTCGACCAGGCAAAGGCAATCCCGTATTTGTCGGGCAATGCACCCGCAGGATCATTAACGTTCTTCAGCGACGCCGCGAGTGATATGCTCTCCAATGAGTATTGCTCAGCCTTAACGTAGTCTGCCGCGTAAATGTGTAGCGTCCCAAGTTCACCCAGAATGTAGATAAGGTCTCTGCGCGAATTAACTTCCTCGAATGCTGCTTTGCTCTGGAGATATTCTTCTATCGCTATTTTGATTTTGTCTTGTTCAAAATGAACGCGTCCCATGTTGTAAAAGACGCGTGCGAGAAACTTCTTATCTTGTAGCTGCGTCGCCGCTGCCTTTGCGACGTTACAGAGGAACATCGATCTGGCTGAATCCCTTAGAGCGGAAGACATAGTCACGGCCTGCAGCAGCGAGTCGCACAGTCGCGCGGTGACAAGTTCCTTGTTACCTCTCAATAATGACAAAGCCGTTAGTTCATCACCTGTTTTCACGGACACCAACGCTGAGAGCAAATCGCCTTCGGTAGCGATCCGCAGAGTACTTGTTGACTGCGGGGATGACGGAATACTCACCTGAAGACTAACGAGGACTACAGAAAGAAAACGAACGGGCCTGAATAACATGGTTGGTTTGCCCGGATAGAAACAGAGAACTTAGAGTCAACGGTAAGGGGAAAGCAATGCTCTCCCCTCACCCGAAGACATCATATTGTCTCGCACGGTTGGTGTGCTCACCACAGCCGTAGCGCGGCGGCCAAGAGGGCAGCTATCTCTGCCAATGTTAGAGTCGAGCCTCCACTTGATTGTGAGCTAGATGTATTCTGCGGCCCACCCGTCTCGGCACGAGCGGTAGTCGACTGCAAGGCAAGCCCAACTGTCAAAATGATGGCCAGGCTGAGCAGCATGGATCTGACTTTCTTCATGGCATCTCCTTAAGTGATTGGGATTTCAACGCCGCTTTGATAACGGCTTTCACATCGTGAGGGAACGTGGTCAATATTGTTTGCTGAGTCGTCAGCTAATAAATGAACGCGGCGCTGCAGAGGGTCTTCTGTTCTATGGCGGGGCTAGTAACTCTTAGAGATCCCTCACCCAACAACCGCGTGCTCGAATGATAAAGAACCAGTTCGTATGTCTTCCGATGCAAGGCTACTGCATCGATACCAAGTTATGGAGCCTGCTTCAGCAAATGTTCCTGCACAAATAATGCGATCGCGTAAAGTCTGAAATCCCGGTTCGCTTTCTTGCTCCAGTCATGACCTTCGTCTTTTGCAAGGAGATACCAGACTGGCGTCCCATTCTTCTTGGCGGCCGCGACCATTTGCTGCCCTTCCGTGGCCGGGACCCGCGGATCGTTCCTTCCTAGAATAATGAAGAGCGGCTTCTTAATTTTGTCGGCGTTATTTGCCGGCGCGGTTCGCTCTAAGAACTCTCGAACCTTTGGATCGCGCTCGTCGCCAAACTCGACTCGCTGCAAATCTCGCCTCCAACCCGCTGTGTTCTCGTTAAAGGTCACGAGATTCGACGGCCCTGAATCCGATATGGCGGCACGAATGCGTTCGCTGTAGTTCGTCGCTACAGACAGTGCCACGTAACCTCCATAGCTGCCACCTTGGACCATAACTCGATCCGCGTCGAGACCGCCCTGCTTCTTAATCCAATCAAACAGAGCACCGATATCCTTCCAGGCGTTCACCCGGAGGATGCCGTTGTCGAGTTTGTGAAAGCTCTTGCCGTAGCCCGAGGACCCACGCACGTTCGGGAAGATCAGCACAACTCCAAGCTCATTGAGGAAATAGTTGTTGTGATACCCGAACTCCGGTCGATACTGTTCTTCAGGACCTCCGTGAATATTGATAATTACAGGTCGCTTGCCCGTGAAGGTTGCAGGCGGGCGATAGAGGAATCCTGATATCATTTTGCCATCAAAGCTTTTCCAAGTGATTTGCTGTGGCTCGGGCAGCTTGTCGAAATCGATTCCACCAGTCGCAGCGCTGTACCAGTGGTCGATCTTACCTGTGTTCGCGTTGACTGAGTACACGTCATTCGGAGTAAGCCGTGATCTGAGATTGAATGCGAGGTCAACGGAGTTACTGTGCCATTGTAGATCTGAGATTACGCCTACCGGCAAAGAAGGGGCCGCCTTCTCCTTGCCAGCCTTCGTGTCAAGGATATGAAGTCGAGATACTCCATCCTCGTTAGACACGAACGCTAAACTTTTCCCGTCAGGCGCAAGCCTGAACTCCTCAACATCCCATTTGATATCGTCCGACAGATATTTGTACTGCCTTGTCGCGAGATCCAGATACGCAAGACGCCGAAACTCTGAATCATGATCGGTAACGACATAGACTCCCTTCCCATCCTTGCTGAACTGCGGATAGTCGTAGTACTCATCCTCCTTTCCTTTCTTTGGGCTCAGGAGGGTCTTCTCTCCGGTTGCCACATCGACTATCCAAAGGGTGCTTACTGTGTTCGAAGCAAAGTTACAAAAGACAGCCTTATGGTCGTCGGCGGACCAGTCATAGGCTTTCAAATAGTTTCCTTTGCCCTCCACCAGCAAGCGCACCGTTTTCGGATCGAGAGGGTTGATGATAGACAGGTCGACGCCGTTCCCGTTCGGTGGCGATGAGCTGTAGATTATTATGTCACCACGGTTGGACCAAACCGGCTCGGTGTTTCTTGACTTCCCATCTGTAATCAGCGTGCTTTTCCGGGTCGAGATGTCATAAAGGTAGAACTGAAAGAAGTCGTTGCCATTGGTGTCCTTGTTGTAGACAAGGTACTTGGCCTGTGGCTGGTGGTACACGTCGTACACGCCCGTCGGGATGAAGAACGAAAGTTTCGGCGACACGCCGGGTGTGTCTCCGCGAAGAATCCACGTTTCGCTGCCAGCTAGGTTCTTGAACAGCAGTTCGCGTTTGGTAAGGTCCCAGCCTGCCACCCGGAAGCCCCATGCATTCGTGTATCGGTTGACTGTTTGCGCCAGGGACGTGGGTATCTTCGGAATGCCATCGACTACGAGACTATCGCCTGGCGCAATCTCACCGTTGTTGGCAGTCTGCGCGAGGCCTGAATTTGCCACCAGGACAACAATGCTCACAATACGCGCAAGTCTGATCATCTCGTTACTGACTCCGTGAACGAGTTCTCGCCCGAACTTTCTCCCACGCGTATTAAAGACGGTGACCAATCCTATTTCTTCCAGCCTCAAGAATATTTTTCTTCGTACTGGGTTCTACCAGTAACCACCTGCTCCAAAGCCGGCATTCTGCCTCATGGAAATAATGCGAGCAGAGGATGAAGCATGGCAAATGGTTACTGGCCTGTGGCAGGTAGACTCCGTGACCGCGCCCCCCATGCTCCTTTTGATCAGCCATCAAGACTTCTTTTGTTCCAGTCGCTCGTGCTTGCATTTTGCGGCGCCTTCCCGACCATCCTTTTCGATGACCTTGAAGCCTTGGCCATTGCAGTCAGGGCACCGGCTTATATCGGATCGTTGCGGCTGCGGGGTGAGATAAAACTCTATGAGGGTATCGGCTTCGCCTGTTCGATGGATGGTTCTGGCGAAACCTCCAGGGTTGACAATTCCCTGTCCTGTTTTCTGAAGGTGGTTTGCATATCGACGACATTCCTCTAGGGTGAATCTCGATACCACACCCACACAAGCCTGTGTTTGTGTGTGTTCTTCATGAATTGTTTCTTCTTTATATTCTATACTGCGACCGGATTCTGCATGGCTTGCAATTCTTGCTTGGCTTGCAGAAATTGCAAGGCTTGCAGCTTTTGCAGGGGCCGACGCTGGAGTAACCCAGTATTCTATGCCCTGGTCTTTTCCTTTCCCTGAGATCATCGCTCCCCTTCGGACGAGGCCCTTGCTCTGCAACAAGTCTATGGCATCTGAGGTGCTCCTCGGACTCAGATTCGAGCGCCGGGCAAGTCTCGGTAGGCTTATCAAACAGTTAGGGCATCCTCTGCCCCACGATAATCTGTAGAGCTGGATATGAACGATCTGCTCTTTTGGTGAGAGCTGGCAATAAAGGTGATCGACGACCTGATGATGTAACTTCGTGAAGCCCGCAATCTCAGGCAGCGAATCCATAAGGCTTGTCAGAGTACGCTGCGCCGGTAGGCGTGCAGCACTTGCAAGCCTAGCAGGATTTGCAAGGCTAGCATTTTGCAGACCAAACGTATCGGTTTTTGCAAGCCTTGCAGAATCTGCAAGGCTTACGAGGTCTGCATCTTTTGCTTCATCGGATAGGCTTGTTGAGCTTCCCTGGTTAACCTCCAGTTCCTCCTCTTGAGCAGTTGGGGAGGAACGGAGGCGGCCCAGTTTTTGAGCTTCTGGGCTTTCGTTGGGCGGTTGTTGAGGCCGTATGAGTTCCTCATGAGGGAGTCGCAGTAGAGGCGGTACAGAAAGACCAAGTTTCTTGGGGTGGGGCGTTCGGAGCGATGCTGGTTCCTTCTTCTGTTTTCGTTCTGGCATTCGCGGCCTCACTTCACAGCGGCGAGTTTGTTTCTGCTCATCTCGAGACGGTCCAGTATTTCATCCGTCAAGCTCCAGAGCTGATCTGCCGCCCGGTGCTTCTCGGCATACATGACAGCCGGCAACTTTTGTGAGGGTGCTTCAGCGATTTTGGAATAATCGTGCAGGTTGGTATCGAATACATGGCTTACTAAAGCGATTGCCGCCTCAACGGCCGCTCGGGACTCGGCCGAAAGGTTCCGTTGTGGTTTGTAGAGGTTGATTACGGCGCCAAGCATTCCTAAGTCCGAGTTAACGTTCTTGCGGACCTGCTCGATCGTATAGGCAAGGTCGGCTAAGCCTTGGAGCCCCATGGCATCAGCAGCGCAGGGAACCAAAACGTAATGCGCCGAGTACAGAGCGGCAGTGAGTAGCTTGCCGAGCTGCGGGGGGCAATCGATAAACACAAGATCGTAACCGGACGCGTGCTCTCTAATCTGTTTAGTCAGGCGGTGGGCAAGATAGTCCGGCTGCATTTCGAGTCTTGCAAGGCGTATATCCGCGGGGACCAGGTCGAGATTAGTAAGCGGACTCTCGACGATGGCATCATCGAGATCTCTCGGTTCCAGCTTTATGCCCGCCTGCGCCTCCGGTTCAATCAGAACGTGAGAGAGCGTGATGTTGTAGATGTCCGGTTCAACCCAACTCGCAGTCAAATTAGCTTGTGGATCGCAATCGATTACGAGCGTTTGATAGCCTCGAAGCGCGCAACAAGCGGACAACTCCCTAGTAACCGTCGTCTTACCAACGCCGCCTTTCTGGTTCGCGACTGCAATGACTTTCATCGTTCAGGCCTCTCTTGTCTTCAGCCCGCACAAGTCTTGCCCAACGCCGAGTTCTTGAGCGCGGCAATGTTCACGCTCGAAGAGTTCGAAGCTCTCTCGCAGACCGGTGCGCCACCGAGTCAGGTTAGCGAACCCTGCCTGCGCGCCGCTTTCGAGTCCTACGACGACGAAAATGAACAGACCTTATTCACTGGCTATCTGGATCTGTGGGCGCTGCTGCTGTCGCCGTTCAGAAACTCGTCAACAGCCTTCAGACTGAACAGAACTCGGCGACCTATGCGAACGGGTTTTAGTCGTCGCGATCGAACAAGCTTCCACAATGTTGTTCGTGAGATTTGAAGCGCTTCGCAGACTTCAGGAACTGAGTAGGTGAGCTTTGGAACGTTCGTAGCCATAAGAAAAGTCCTTTCGAAATTGTGATTGAACTCTTTCCTATGGAAGGACGATGCGCAGATTCTCATGGTGCTTCTCGGTCTGCGCTTGTGTCAGCAAGTTAGCACATAGACATTCTGTCATCAAGAAAAATCGCAACGACAAGAAATCGGAGCGAAGAACATCGCGAGCGCGCATTGAGAACTGAAGTCAAAGTTTGACGAAAAGGAGAGCCGCCCGCTCAGTACGACGGCAAAGGAAATGCTTCTAATGAACTGCTGTAGGCGCTGCCTCAGTCGGGGGACTATTGTACTCGTCCAACATCGCGGCAGCGCGCCTTGCGGTCTCCACATTCGCGTTCACGTAACGGAAGGTCGTATTCGCCTGCGTATGCCCCAGCATCCTGCCCACCTCCGCCAAGGGGAGTTGTTTGGACACCAACCGTGTGGCGTGAGTGTGCCGAAGATCGTGAAATCTCAAATCAGCGAGCCCTATTTTTTTCTTTAGTTTGTCGAACGCTGTCTTGACACTCGTTTTCACGTTGAACACCAAGGCGTCCGGCTCGGCACACTCCAAAAGTGGCAACAACTCTGATATCAACCGAGAAGTCATCGCGACCTGGCGTTCCCTCATGATTTTCGTATTGAAAGCCCGGATCGTAATCAATCCGTTTTCAAAATCAATATCAGACCATTTGAGCTTAAATATCTCACCACGTCGCATCCCCGTATCAAGGGCGCAGATCAATATGGCTCTCAAATGTGCTTTCGCCTCGACGCAGCCGGCCAAGAGTCGAGTTTCCTCCTCTCGGGTCAGTATCCGTTCTCTCGGCTTCTCGTCGCCAGGGTTAATGAGAGACCGGCCCATTTCAAAAGGGTTCTTTTGAAGCCAACCGTTTGAGACTGCCACATTCAAAATGCGCCGCAAGAATGACAACTCTCGATGTACTGTTGCAATTGACCGATCGCGCTCTTTGGGGCTGCCTTTCTCCTTAGTTCCTCTCGTGTTTCTTCCTATCACGACTGGGGTCTTCAGACGATTTGTTTTGTACTGCTCCAGGTCGCCGTGAGTGACGGCACGCACTCTCTTCCCGCCGAAGAACGCCTTTAGAGGTACCAGCCGTTTCTCTAAATCATACTTTGAACGCAGCCCGGCGATCTTGCGCCCGTCCCTGTACTCCGGTTCCACCAGATACGTCTTCTGGTAGTGATCCGCAAGTTGCACAAACGTCATCGCATGAGCATCAAACGCCTTATTGTCACTGTCCAGCTTGGCGAGCATTTCACGCGCTTTGTCCCTTGCGCTTCCTTCGCTATTGTAGGCGGGCTTTCGTTCGATCCGTCGCTTCATGCCCGAATCATCGATATATTCGATCCGGGCGTACCAGACCTTATGCGTCTTCTTGCCTTTCTTGATCTTTCTCGCTAATGCGCAGCCTGTTCTATATCGTGGCATCGTTCACCTTTTCATTCACCTATTCACTGCGATTCGAGGAGAACAATAGCAAACCTGGGAATAAGGAAACAAGTAGAAATACTGAGAAAGTTGACAGGTGCACAGTGGTGAATACACCGAGGAACGGTGGAGCGCTGTTTTCGTAAACCGGAGGTCAAGGGTTCGAGTCCCTTCGCTGGCTCCATATTTCTCGCTTTGGTCAGTTATTCGGTCAGTTAATCAATCGTCAAATCTTCCTCGCGCTTTCCTGCTCAGCGTTCAAAAAAGTTATTCGCGGACCTGGTTGTGGCGGCCGAAAGGCCCGTAAAAAAAGGAGGCCCAAGCTGAATGGGCCGGAACCTACGCGCTTTCATTCCGCTAGTCTAGCGGACAATCGCTTCACACCCAACGACCAAGAACTGCTCACGACCAAATCTGGCGCGACATCGAAATACTCACGCACCGGGGTCTTCGCAACCCGTGCGCGAACCACGTATGCATCAATGGCCTTGTCAGAGTTGCTGCCCCTGCGCCTCAAGACGGCGATCTGGCTCGTTCCCTCAGTTATGTACACGAGGATGTTCTCCAGCAATTCCTCGTGACCGGCCCAGTCGAGTGCCATAGAGGTGACGACCAGACGTTCAGTAGTGCTTCCGGTTCGGAGCATTACCGCTCTACTTGGGTCAAGGCTCGCGCGCAGAGCTTCGGGCACGGGTGGTGCCTGAGAATCGACAAGGAGTGTGATAAATTGCGATGGATGTCTTGGCACAATGTGCGATCGGTACTTGTGAGCCATGAACGAGTTGTTCGTACAACGATGCTCGATCAACTCATGCTGTGACAACGTTTGGATAGGAGAAAAGTGGATCGGACGGGACCGACTCGGTCATGAGGCCTTCCGCAGACGAGCTTTCAGGCCTATCGTAGAGACCATACTCGTATCGTTCGGGGAGAAACCCTGTGATGCGGGCTTTCTCCCCGAACTTTTGACTTAGCTTCTTCTGGGAGCAGACCAGAATTCCTCGTCCAATGCGCAGGAACTCTTCTACAAGCGAAGCATTGGAACGCAGGGCCTGAAGCACCTCGATGTTGTTTGTGGCGTTGGTGGCGACAATCAAGCTGTCGAAGGTGGTTAAGTAGTTCTCGCCGTCGCGAAGAAACATGCGGTGGATATTGTACTTGTCGAAGGCGAAGAATCGGTAAGTGTCCAGTTTCTGGTCGCCAAGTGCAACTGGACGCTTGAGAACTCCAAGGGTGTCCGCGAAAGCGGAATGTGCGGCCTCATTCTCATTTACTAGGATGGCAATCCTAAACACTACTTCCCCCTGTCTGGAGTTCACCCTGTCCGTAGACGGGTTAGCGGAGTCCCTTCATCGCGGGTGCGGGCATACGCTGGTGCGAATTGAGGAAGTAGGGACCGGTATGAAGGATACATTACGAGCCGGTTTGACATTCGAGTTTGAATTCCAAATCCCGGAATTCACATAAGTCACACAGCAGTACGTCCGCGCCGTCCGCATGCAGGCCTGTTGCCTCTCGGCTGGGCCGAATGGCCCGAATGAATTAACAATCTCGCGACGCCGCAATCCTATATCCCAGACGGCGATCCTGCAACGTACATGATACCGACAAAGACTACCGCGCGGACCGCATTGCGCATAACGCCTCATAAGCGAGCATTAGTGTCACCAGGAAATAGCTACGTAACTTAAGTCAAAAGGCAGGCAGGGCTACCTCCAAGAAGGATCTTCCGGTATTTCTCAGAAACACACGAGTAGCCATACTTATACTCACAATAGGCGGGAGTAGACTCTTTAATGTCTGCTCTCCGTTTGTACCCTCAAGCTTGTACCCTTGAGACTCGTTGACGCTTTCCCGAACACTGCGGTATTTTTAGCGGCAAATCTTAGGCGCCTCACCGTCTAATAATATCGGGGACCTCACCTCCCGCGAGTAAGCGAGTCTCAAACATTGCGAATGCCTTGCTGCGCGGGCGAAGTCTGAGCAATCGCGTTGATCGCTGCGCTCGCCAGCATAACGGTTGTGAAGGAAAGCAATGTTAAGACTTTCAGCAACCGAGTCAACGATCTCATATCGAGACTATATCAGCCCGGCGTGTTCAGCACGGCGAATTGCTTCCAGGCGAGTGTGGACGTCTAGCTTTCGCAGGATGTGTTGGATGTGATTGTTGACGGTGGT
Organism: Acidobacteriota bacterium; assembly: GCA_038040445.1. NCBI lineage: Bacteria > Pseudomonadati > Acidobacteriota > Blastocatellia > Candidatus Onstottus > Candidatus Onstottus frigus. The sequence continues at coordinate 24,780 of JBBPIG010000038.1, forward strand.
TCGGCTGATGTGAAGCTGCTCAGCTACGGCCGTTGTTGTAACGCCCTTAGCCAGGAGTCTGAGCACGCTGACTTCGCGATCAGAGAGTTCCGTTTCACGAGCGGGCGCCCGAGTTGAAGAGATCAAAGTGGTAGCTAGCTCCGGGGCGAGCCCCGTGCCCGTGACGACAAAATCGCGTACGAGCAGCTCGAGCCGCTTGCGAACATCGATTTGACGAACGATGTGTATTGAGTAAGGCAGCGTGGTGTTGGCTTCATCGGCGATCAGCACAGAGACATTGCACCATTGCCTGCCGCTTGCTGTCTGAATGTGAAGATCGAAGTTGCTGACTGGATGGTGATTGCGAACGGCCTGCTGGACGCTGCAGTCGGCTGAGCACACGGGACCGCATTCATCCATTCCCTGAATGATCTCGCCGCACGTCTTGCCGATCGCATCGGCCGCGGTCAGGCCAAACATTGCTTCAGCCGCGATGTTCCAGGCGGCCATGTGGCCGACCCCGTCGACGGCAAAAGCCGCGTCCGAAGTGCTCTCCACCAGGTCTTTGATCTCGCGAAGCCGCATGAGCAACCTGACCACTTATTTGATGTGCCTTGATTATTGTTTAAAGGCCGGGAAAAGGCAATCATACTGCGCAATCGAGGCTTCGCAGGCAAAGGGAAAACTAACTGAGAAATACGTCCTCATCTTGTCGAACCCGGAGGAAGAATATGAAAGGTAGAATCGTCAATCTTAGAAAGCTGTTCCCGCTGGTCGCTGTGCTCGTCTGTGCGAGTGTTGCCAATCCTCAGGCGGATCGCCGTCTGCCCGACCTCACCATACAAGCAGGAACTGTAACTGAGAAATCGCCAGTAGTGGATCTGAAAACCGCGGGTAAAGAGGTGGCTCCGGGAGTGTTTGAAGTGGACCCCGCTTCTATTCGCGGCAAGCGGCTCGGACTACCTCGTGGTGGCCAAGCCTTACGGGCAATCTGCATCGGACAATGGAGGAAGGGCGAATGCAAGGGGATCTACATCGAGTGGTAGCTACTACTCTGAGCTAACAACTCGCTCAACACGGATCGTTTACCTCGACGTTAGGCGCCGACCGTACGGGCCGGCGCGGATGGACGCTAGGCTGCTTTCTTTACGACTACTCTTACAATGCCACGACTTTGCGCGCCTCGAGCACGTACACATCAAGCCCGCCTCTTTACAATCCAATCATCAAAATGATTAGGCCTGATTATTGTCCTCCGAACGGAGACAAGTGATCATAAGGGACAAAGAAGTACGCTTGTAGAAACGGCTGGAAACTCGCGCTGGAAAATTCGGGCCGGAAAGTCGGGCTCAAGATGATCTTCTCAAAGGCTACAGGTTATGGAATCCGCGCGCTGGCCTATCTGGCCAAGCACCCCCATACCGGGCTGTGTGGCCTTCAAGAGATCGCCGAACACGAGCACATTCCGCCGGTCTACTTGCGCAAGGTGCTCGGTGAGCTTCGCCGCCATCGGCTGTTGCGCTCGGTCAAGGGGATTCACGGAGGATACGAATTGGCGCGGCCGCCTCAGACCATAACGCTGTGGGAGGTATTTCGACTGTTGGAGCCGGACCCTTATCTGGATGCGTGCATATTGGGATGCGGCCCATGTGATCCTGAGTCATCGTGCGCGCTGCACGAAGACTGGCAGAAGCTGCGAAGCGGGTTGGTTGGGCTGATGCAAACCAAGACGATCTCCGAAGTAGCCGCCTCTGCTTCAACTCATCAGCAGGCTGGCGTTTCGGACACATAGCGACGGAGACAAAAACCGGAGCGGACTTATGTCAGACGCGAAGACTAGATTCAAATTGGTGGTGTTAAGCACATTCGTTGTCGCATCGCTCGCCGTCGTATCGGCGCAGACACAAGCTCCGTCGCCCGCCGCTACGCTGTTCGAGAAGAGCTGCTATAGCTGCCACAACATCGGCGGCGGAGACAAGAAAGGCCCCGACCTCAAAGGCGTCACCTCGCGACGGACTCGCGAATGGCTGCACCAGTACATCGCCTCGCCCGCAAGTATGAATCGCAACGGCGATCCTGCGGCGGCCGAGCTGTTTAAGAAGTACGCTCCCGAAGTCATGCCTGATCAGGCGACGACCCCGGACCAGATCGACGCGATCCTGGCGTTGATCGAGGATCTCTCGAAGAAGAACGAAACCTTCGTGCCCGCGGGCGCGAAACTCGCCAGGCCGATCGTTCCATCCGACATCGATGCCGGACTCGCGCTGTTCACCGGAAGCGCGCCACTTGAAAGTGAGGGCACTGCGTGCATCTCGTGTCACAACGTAAACGGAGTCGCCACACTGGGCGGTGGAACGCTCGGCCCTGATTTGACTGCTGTCAACACGAAGTACAAAGACCCGGAGCTGATCGGGATTCTCCAGAATCCCAACTTCCCGACGATGAAGAGCGTGTTCGGAACGCGCCCGCTTGCCGACGAAGAGATCGTCCGACTGTTCGCCTATTTTCAGAACGCCAAGCTGACTCAACCGGCAGCGCAGATGAACCCGGGAATCGTCCGGCTCGATCCGTGGTTCGTGGTGGTTGGCTTCTTTCTGACGTTGCTCTCGGTGTGGTCGTTCAGTTTGATCTGGCGGAATCGGCTTCAGGGCGTGCGCGAGCCGATTGTAAGCGCGGCCGCAAAGAGTCACAAGAGGCATAAGAGATGAAGGTTCAGGGTTCAGGGTTCAGGGTTCGTGGTTCAGGGTTCCGGGTTCGTGGTTCAACTCGGAACTCTGAACCCTGAACCCTGAACCGTTTTTTCCGGAGGAAACAGTGAACTGGATCAAAGACATAATCAGCCCTGAGACGCGCTCCTGGGAAGAGTTCTATCGCAACCGCTGGCAGCACGACAAAGTGATCCGCAGCACTCACGGCGTCAACTGCACCGGCGGATGCAGTTGGAACATTTACGTCAAGCAGGGCATCGTGACCTGGGAGATGCAAGCGCTCGACTACCCGCTGCTCGAGGACGGCCTGCCTCCATACGAACCGCGCGGCTGTCAGCGAGGCATTTCGTATTCGTGGTACCTCTACAGCCCGATTCGCGTGAAGTACCCGTACATTCGAGGCGCGCTGCTCGATCTGTGGCGCAAGGCCAAAGAAGAATTCGAAGATCCTGTCGACGCATGGGAGTCCATCGTCACCGACGACGAGTCACGCTCTCGCTATCAACGCGCTCGCGGCAAGGGCGGGTTCCGGCGCGGCAGTTGGGAAGAGATGCAAGAGATCATCGCCGCTTCGGTCATTTACACAATCAAGAAGCACGGCTCCGATCGTATCGTCGGCTTCTCTCCGATTCCCGCGATGTCTTTCTTGAGCTACGCCGCCGGCTCGAGATTCCTTCAACTGCTCGGCGGGGTGAACCTGAGCTTCTACGATTGGTACTGTGATCTTCCTCCCGCGTCGCCCGAAGTCTGGGGCGAGCAGACCGACGTCGCCGAAAGCGCCGATTGGTACAACTCGAAGTTTCTCGCGGTGATGGGATCGAACCTGAACATGACCCGCACGCCGGATTGCCACTTCGCCGCCGAGTCGCGTCACAACGGAACGAAGATGGTGGTTCTCGCGCCGGACTTCAGCCAGGTGTCGAAGTACGCCGACCAGTGGATTCCGCTTCACGCAGGGCAGGACGGGCCGTTTTGGATGGCGGTGAATCACGTCATCCTCAAAGAGTTTCACGTCGAGAAGAAGACGCCGTACTTTCTCGACTACGTCAAGCGATACAGCGATTCGCCATTTCTAGTGAAGCTCGAAAAGTTCGTAGTACCGCCTTCAGGCGGAAGTTCGTACGGCGGTCACAAACAATCGGTTGAGTTCGAAGGTACAAACTTTCCGCCTGAAGGCGGTACTACAAACTCCTACAAGCCTGGCCGACTCCTTCGCGCGAACAAACTTGCGAAGTACAAAGACGAAGAGAACGGCGATTGGAAATTCCTCGTCTACGATTCGATTTCGAATCAAGCTCGAATGCCCGGCGGTTCCGTAGGTCATCGCTGGGGTCAGACCCAAGGCAAATGGAACCTCGAGTTCAAAGACCCGTCCGACGGCTCGGAGATCGATCCGCAGTTGAGCTTCATCGATAACCCTGACGTCGTCGTCGAAGTTTCGTTCCTCGAGTTTGGAGCGGATGAGACCTTCCGGCGATCAGTCCCCGCCAAGTGGATCGAGACCGAAGACGGCAAGGTCCTGGTCACGACGGTCTACGATCTATTGATGGCGCAGTTCGGTGTGAGCCGAGGACTCGCCGGCGACTATCCCGAAGACTACAACGATACGCGCCTCTCATACACCCCTGCCTGGCAGGAGCAGTGGACCGGCGTTTCAAAAGAGACCGTCATCAAGTTCGCGCGCGAGTGGGCTTCGACCGCGGCGAAGACCGAAGGCAAGTGCTCGGTCATCATCGGCGCGGGGGTCAATCACTGGTATCACAACAATCTGATTTACCGCTCGGCGATCACGGCGCTGATGCTGTGCGGATGCGTGGGCAAGAACGGAGGAGGATTAAACCACTACGTTGGTCAGGAGAAGCTTGCGCCGGTCGCGCCGTGGAGCAACATCGCATTCGCGCGCGACTGGGTTAACGCGGTGCGCTTGCAGAACGCGCCGTCGTGGCACTACGTCCACAGCGAACAGTGGCGCTACGAAGGCGAGTTCACCGACTATCACCCCGTCCCGCAAGATGGCCCGCAGAACGGCGACCGTAGCTTCGCAAGCGGGCACACAATCGACATGCAAGCCAAAGCGGTGCGATGCGGCTGGCTTCCTTTTTATCCGCAGTTCAACAAGCCGAATCCGCTGGTCGTTCAAGAGGCGGTCAAATCAGGCGCAAAGACCGATCAAGAGATCATCGACCACGTTGTTCGCCAGATTCAGCAGAAAAAGCTTCCGCTCTCGGTCGAGAAGCCAAGCTCGAAAGCGAACTGGCCTCGTGTGTGGTTCATCTGGCGCGGCAACGCGTTGATGGCCAGCGCTAAGGGTCACGAGTTTTTCCTGAAGCACTATCTTGGAACTCATCACAACGACATCGCCGACGAGTGCGCCGAAGGAACGGTGAAGGATGTCGACATGAAGTCCGAAGCTCCGCAGGGAAAGATGGACCTCGTCGTCGATCTGAATTTCCGAATGGACACATCCGCGCTTTACTCGGACATCGTTCTGCCCGCCGCGACCTGGTACGAAAAGGCTGATCTGAACTCGACGGACATGCACTCGTTTATTCATCCGCTGTCGGAAGCCGTGCCGCCGTGCTGGGAATCCAAGAGCGACTGGGACATCTTCCGCGGCCTCGCAAAGCGCGTCAGCGAGATGTCGGCAAAGCATCTCCCGGCTCCTATCAGAGACTTGGTCGCGACGCCGCTCGCGCATGACACCCCCGACGAGATGGCGCAGCCGGATATCAAAGACTGGGGCAAAGGCGAGTGCGAGCCGATACCCGGAAAGACGATGGGCCACTTCACTCTGGTCGAACGCGACTACGTGAACCTCTACAACCAGTTCATCTCGCTCGGCCCGCTGGCGAGAAAGAACGGCATGGGCGCTCACGGTGTGAAGTACGCGATCGAAGACTTCTACGACGAAGTAGTCGAGTCGCAACAGCACACGATCGAACAGTGGAACGGCAACAAGTATCCTTCGCTCAAGCGCGCAGAAGACGCGGCGAACATGATTCTTCATTTCGCGCCCGAGACGAACGGCGAGCTTGCTTATCGCGCGTATCAATTCGTCGAGAAGAAAGTCGGCCGCCCGCTCGCCGATCTTGCGGAGAAGAGCCGCCACGCGCGCGCGACCTATCGTGACTTGCAGGCACAGCCGCGGCGGTTGTTGAACAGCCCGATGTGGTCCGGCCTCATGCACGATGGGCGAGCTTACTCGGCCTTCACTTACAACTACGAGCGGCTGGTGCCGTGGCGGACGCTCACGGGCCGGCAGCAGTTCTATCTAGATCACGAAGGCTACATCGCGTTCGGCGAGAACTTGCCGACTTACAAGCCTTCGCCGAAGCCCGCCGCTTATGGCGATCTGAAGAACAGCACCAAAGAAGGCAAGACGAAAGCGCTCAATTACCTGACGCCTCACGGCAAGTGGCACATTCACTCTACGTTTTCGGACAACCATCGCATGATGACGTTGTCGCGAGGCTGTGAGCCGGTGTGGATGAACGACGAGGACGCCGCTGACATAGACATCAGGGACAACGACTGGGTCGAGGTCTACAACGACAACGGCGTCGTCTGCACGCGAGCCGTTGTGAGCGCCCGAATTCCGAAAGGCGTGTGCATTCAATACCACTCGCCCGAAAGAACGCTGTCGGTGCCGAAGTCGCCGATGCGCGGCAATCGTCGCGCAGGCGGACACAACAGCCTGACGCGAATCCGGTTGAAGCCGAACCTGATGGTCGGAGGGTACGGGCAATTCACTTATCACTTCAACTACTGGGGCCCGACCGGAGTGAACCGCGACACTTTTGTGCTGGTGCGCAAACTCGAGAAGGTGAGCTGGTAAGAGGAATGATCCACAGATGACACAGATCAACGCAGAAGGACAATAGCAAAGGAAGAAACGTGCTTGCGGTGTTCTTGAATGAGAAGGAAGGCAAGGACCACGGACGAAGGCAGATGAAAACAGGTACCACGAGAAAGAGGTCGCCGGCGCTACGGCTTGTCCCCTTCCCCCATTTCTATCTGTGTTATCTGCGTTTATCTGTGGATGAGGCTCCAAGGAGATAAAGATGGACGTTCGCTTACAGATTTCAATGGTGTTTCACCTTGACAAGTGTATCGGCTGCCACACGTGCTCGATCGCTTGCAAGAATGTTTGGACCGATCGCAAAGGCGCCGAGTACATGTGGTGGAACAACGTCGAAACCAAACCCGGCACCGGCTACCCGACCGCGTGGGAAGATCAGACCAAGTACAAAGGCGGGTGGGAGCAGAAGAACGGGCAGCCCGATCTCAAGATGGGGGGCCGCGTCCTGCGAGTGCTGAACATCTTTCACAATCCGTACCTGCCCAAGCTCGACGATTACTACGAGCCGTGGACCTACAAGTACGAAGACCTGTTCAATGCGCCCGAAGGCGCCGATCAGCCGACTGCTCGTCCGATCTCAATGGTCACCGGCAAGTACATGAACGTCGAAGCCGGGCCGAACTGGGATGATGATCTCGGCGGCTCGCCTATTTACGCCGCGAACGATCCAAATCTCGAAGCGCTCACCGAGGAGCAACGCGCCGAGCTGTTCGAGATCGAACGTCTGGTGTTCTTCTATCTGCCTCGCATCTGCAATCACTGCTTGAACGCGGCGTGCGTCGCGGCGTGCCCGTCAGGGGCGATCTACAAACGCGGCGAAGACGGCATCGTGCTAATCAATCAAGAGGTCTGCCGAGGTTGGCGCATGTGCGTGACCGCTTGCCCGTACAAGAAGACTTTCTACAACTGGTCAACTGGCAAATCGGAAAAGTGCATCCTGTGCTTCCCGAGGCTCGAGACCGGCCAGGCGCCTGCATGCTTCCACTCGTGCGTTGGAAGGATTCGTTATCTGGGCGCCCTGTTGTATGACGCCGACCGCTTGCTCGATGCGATGAAGGTCCCCGACGACAAACTGGTCGAAGCTCAGCGCGATTTGATCCTCGATCCATTCGATCGCGAAGTGATTGCCGAGGCTATGAAGAACGGGATCGATGAGGGCGCAATTGAAGCCGCCCAGCGCTCGCCGGTCTACCGGTACGTCAAGGAGTGGAACCTCGCGTTGCCGCTGCACGCCGAGTTCCGCACGCTGCCGATGCTCTTCTACGTGCCGCCTCTGTTGCCGGTGATGGCCAAGAGCGAGGACGGACTCTACGACGCTTCAAACAAAGAGCTGTTCAGCCCGATCGAGAAGTCGCGGCTCCCGATGGAGTACATGGCGAAGCTGTTCTCGGGCGGCAACGTGGACCTCGTGCAATATGCGCTGAAGAAGCAATACGCGATTCGACTATTCAAGCGCATGGAAACGGTCGGCGATATAGACCATGCGACGGTGAAGCGCGCCCTCGAGCAAGTGAACACTTCCGAAGAAGAGGCGGAGCAAATATACCGGCTGACTTCGCTGGCCACGATGGACGAGAGGTACGTGATACCGCCTTCTCATCGCGAAGAAGCGATGCAAATGCTGAACGACGATACGTGGGCAGAGAAGGGCGAGGTCGGGTTGGGCTTTCGTGAGTTACCTGTAAGGGGCGCATAAGCTCGATGTCCGACAAACTTCAGTTTGTCACTCGCTGATCGCCGACTTAAGGACTCGCGACAAACTGAAGTTTGTCGGACTTTTCCTGGGAGGGTAACGATGATCAAGATACTTTCGCTGCTAGTCATAGCCTTATCGATCTCGTCTGCGGTTTTCTCAGCCGTGGGTCAGGATAAGCCTACGTCTGCGCAGGCGTCGCCGCCCGCGCGAAAGATCCCGGGCATCACAACTGAGGATGCCTTTCCCCGTGGCTGCGTGGACTGCCACACCAATCACCCTGAGATGAACCTGGACGCCAGAATCAGTTCGCTGATGAAGGGGTGGAATAACAAGGTGGAACCGGCGCTCCTTGCCAAGGCGCAAGCCACCGCCCCGACTGGCGTCACCTTGAAGGGTAAACACCCGGTCGCCGCTTTCGCACTCAAGAACATCCCCGCGGGCTGCCTGACGTGCCACAGTAAGAAGTCGACAACGGCGCCCCCCTTCGCGCAGATGCTGCACAAAATCCATCTGACCGGAGGGGAGGAAAACCACTTCCTGACGGTGAACCAGGGGGAATGTACGCACTGTCACAAGCTCAACGTGTCAACGGGGCTGTGGTCGCTGCCGAGCGCCCCCGAACCGTAACTGTTTCTTTGGAGCACTATGAATCATCTCTACGAAATTCTTGCGAGCTCGCTCGAGTACCCTGGCGAAGATTGGAACACGCGTCTCGATCGTTGCAAACAATGGTTGACTATTCAGGAGCCCGACGTCGCGGTGCAGTTCATCAGGTTCCGCCGGAAGGTCAAGGATCTCTCGATCGACAAGCTGCAGGAACTGTACACGCAGACGTTCGATCTGAATCCGGTCTGCACGCTCGATATCGGCTATCACCTGTTCGGCGAGAACTACAAACGCGGCGAGTTGTTGGCGAAGCTTCGTGAGACGGAAGCGCCGTACGAACTGGGCCAGGCGAATCAGTTGCCCGACCACTTGCCCGTGCTGCTCCGGTTGCTCGCGAAGCTCGAGGATGAAGAACTGCGACTAGCGCTGATCGGTGAGATTCTGATTCCGGCGCTGGGCAAGATGCTTGAAGCCCTCAGCCAAACCGAGAATCCGTATCGGGACCTGATCGAGGTCATCAGCAATGCGCTAAAGAACGAAGTACCGGAAGGTAGCGCACGCTGCCAGCTTGCGCCGGGTGAAGAGATCCCCGAGCTTTATCGCATTTCGGCGAAGGCGCCGGCCCGGTGAGGGTTAATGGAGTTCGTAGTTCGGCCTTCAGGCGGAAGTTCGTAGCGCAAATTCTCCGCCAGGTACGAACTTCCGCCTGAAGGCCGAACTACGAACGTTGGGAGTGATGATGCTTAACCTCGATAATCTACTCTTCGTCATGTTTCCCTACACCGTGATCATTCTCGCGGTCGTCGTCACGGCGCAGCGGTATTTCAAGAAGGGCTTCACCTACTCGAGCCTGTCGTCGCAGTTCCTCGAAGGCGGCGAGCTGTTCTACGGGTCGGTGCCATTTCACATCGGCATACTCGGAGTGTTGGCCGGCCACCTGATCGGCTTTGTGTTTCCAAAGAGTGTGCTGTTGTTCAACAGCGTTCCGCTGAGGCTGTATATCCTCGAAAGCACCGCGCTGCTGTTCGGACTGATGTGTCTGGTCGGCATCGTGAACCTGATCGTGCGCCGGCATATCTCGGCTCGCGTTCGCGCAGTGACTTCGCTGATGGATGTGGTCGTGCTGCTTCTTCTTTTGATTCAAGTCGTGCTCGGTGTCTACACCGCGATCTTCTATCGCTGGGGTTCGGCGTGGTACGCGGCTTCGGCGGTGCCTTATCTGCGCTCGCTGTTCACGCTTCAACCTGACGTGGCGATGATCGCGCCGCTGCCCATGGTGGTGAAGGCGCACTTCCTGAACGCGTGGGTGCTGGTGGCGGTTTTTGGTTTCTCGCGCTTGGTTCACATGCTCGTCGTGCCGATTCACTATCTGTGGCGCCCTTATCAGCTTGTGATCTGGAACTGGAACCGCAAACGCATTCGTGGCCAGGCTCCGCGACCGAGACCCGCTCCTGCCGAGGTGATAGTGCCGGCGAGCGAAAGGCCAGCCAAGAGCAGTCCGGCTTTCACGAGGTAAGAGGATGAGCTTAAGGACGGCAAAAATAATCTCACTGCTCGTGACCATAGCCGGCGCGATCGTGCTGCTGCAGGGCGCGACGTTCACTTGGCTCGGCAATCAGCAGGGCTACGAGCCGGCACAGCCGATTGCTTTTTCGCACAAGGTTCACGCGGGCGATATCCAGATTCAGTGTTTGTACTGTCACTCGGCCGCCGAGAAGTCCAAGGTCGCAGGCATCCCGGCCGCTTCGACGTGTATGAACTGCCACTTGCAGATCAAGAAGGACTCGCCCGAGATTCAGAAGATCACGCAGGCGCTAGCGGACAACAGACCGATCGAGTGGGTGAGAGTGCATAGTCTGCCGGATCACGCGCGCTTCGATCACAGCCGCCACGCCGCGGCCGGTATCAAGTGCCAGCAATGCCACGGCGCGATCGAGACGATGGAGCGAGTCTCGCAGTTCGAGACGCTTTCGATGGGAATGTGCGTGACGTGTCACAGGACTCATCGCGAGGTGACTTTGGATGAGAACGGCAAGCCGGTGATTTCACGCGAGGCGACGCCGAAGAGATTGATGGCTTCGACTGATTGTTCGGTTTGTCACCACTGAACGCTGGCGGGCATGTAGGGGCGGCCCTCCGTGGCCGCCCCTCCTCGGCCGACCAGCGCAAGCCTCAGCATGGAGGGGCGGCCACAGAGTGCCGCCCTTACAAGGTCAAAAATGAGCGGCGAAAAGCTTTGGAAGAGATTCCAGCAACAAGACGCGGACGACGTGCCGCAGCTCGTCAATATTGACTCATCGCGGTTGCCCCGCTCTGGAGTGTCAAGGCGAACCTTCATTGAAATGATCGGTTTCTCGGCTGCGGCGCTCGCATTCACCAGTTGCCGCGCGCCCGAACAGAAGATCATTCCGTACCTGAAACAACCAGTCGAGTTCACTCCCGGCGTTGCGAGTTGGTTTGCTTCCACGTGCGCCGGCTGCAGCGCCGGTTGCGGAGTGTTGGTCAAAGTTCGCGACGGCCGGCCGATCAAGATCGAAGGCAATCCCGAACATCCGCTAAACGGCGGCGGTCTGTGCGCGGTGGCTCACGGAATGGTTTTCGGCCTTTACGATTCGGATCGCCTAAGGCAGCCGCTGATCGGCTCGAAGCCGGCTACGTGGGCGGACGTTGATCGTCAGATCATCGACATCCTCGCCGCGACACAGAAGACCGGCGAAAAAGTCCGCGTGCTCACCGGGACGATCACGAGTCCTACTTCGCGAGAAGCAATCGCAAAGTTTCTGAGTCAATTCAAGGATGGAAAACACATCGTCTACGAAGCGGTCTCCACCGCGGCCATACGAGAAGCTCACGCGCGCACTCACAAGGCCGCCGCGATGCCGCAATACCGATTCGACCGAGCGAAACTGGTCGTGAGCTTTGGCGCTGATTTCCTCGGAACGTGGATCGCGCCTACTCAGTTCACACGCGGGTACTCGACCGCGCGCGACCTCCGCGAAGGACGCCGCGAGATGTTGCGCCACGTTCAGTTCGAATCATTGATGTCGCTGACCGGCAGCAATGCCGACACACGCGTGAAGGTTTCGCCTTTCGAAGAGATCGACGCGTTGCTGCTGCTGGCGAAGCTCATCGCCGCGAACGATGCAAGTAGCTCGGCATTCGCGACGATCGATGACTCGCGCATCAGCCCGCGCGTGCGTGAAGCGGTTCAGCAAACTGCGAACGAACTCCTGAAGCTTCACGGCCAGTCTTTGGTTATCAGCGGCTCAAACGATATCGATGTCCAATGCGTGGTCAATGCTATCAATCAAGCGCTGGGCAATTACGGTAGAACGCTCGACCTGAATGCGCCCAGCGAGCAGAAGCAAGGCGCCGATCAGGAGATGGTCGAGCTTGTGCGCGAGATGAACGCGGGCGAGGTCGGCGCGCTGATCATATCCGGAGTGAATCCGGCTTACGACTATTACGCCAGCGAAGAGTTCACGAACGCGCTTGCAAAGGTCCCGCTGAAGATCTCGTTGAATCCGACGCTTGATGAGACTTCGAGGCTGGTCGATTACGTTTGCCCACAGCATCACTTCCTCGAAACGTGGGACGATGCCGAGCCGGTGCGCGGTGTCCTTAGCTTGAACCAGCCGACAATCGCTCCGCTGTTTCAGACGCGGGCCTATCAAGAGAGCCTGCTCAGATGGAGCGGCGACGGGCGTCCGTTCTACGACGTGCTTCGTCAGTCGTGGAATGAGAAGCTCTTCACGCAGCAAAAGACGCACGCGACCTTTGATGGGTTCTGGGACCACTCGCTTCAAGACGGCTTTGCTGTATTGCAAACGCAGTCGGCGGAACAACCGTCCTTTGCCACAGATCAGATGGGCAAATCGGTCGAAAGATTGAGGGCGCGGTCTGCGGATTACGAGAGCAAGCTGGCAGCGTTGTTCTACGAGAAGATCGGGCTTCGCGACGGGACTCACGCGAACAACCCGTGGCTGCACGAGCTGCCCGATCCGATCAGCAAGATCACCTGGGACAACTACGCGTGCGTTTCTCCGAAGCTCGCCGGGAAGCTTGAGCTTGAAGAAGGAACGATCGTTCGCATATCGAACCCGGCAACTACGATCGAGCTTCCAGTACACATTCAACCAGGACAGCACGACGACTGCGTCGCCATCGCGCTGGGCTACGGACGAACGAGCGCCGGCAAGGCGGGCAACAACATCGGCGTGAGCGCGTATCCGCTGGTCCGGTTCGATAACGGGACGTTTCAATACCAAACGGCGGGAATCACGCTCGAGAAGACCGCGGCCAAGGTTCAGCTTGCTTCTACCCAGCTTCATCAGACGCTCGGCGGGCGGCCGCTTATCAAACAGTTCACGCTCGACGATTACCTGAAAGAACACAAGGCCGAAGAACATCTCAAAGAGTCGAAGAGCATCTGGAAAGATTACCAATACGGCGAGCACAAGTGGGCGATGGTCGTTGACCTGAACGCCTGCATAGGTTGCTCGGCCTGCATCTTGAGCTGCCAAGCTGAAAACAACGTTCCCGTGGTCGGCAAAGACGAGGTTCGCCGCCAGCGCGAGATGCATTGGATAAGGCTCGACCGCTACACGCTCGGTTCGGATGACAACCCGACGGTCGCTTATCAACCGGTGTTGTGCAATCAATGCGACAACGCTTCGTGCGAGAGCGTGTGCCCGGTGCTCGCTACGGTGCACAGCAGCGAAGGCTTGAACATGCAGGTCTACAACCGCTGCGTCGGCACGCGCTACTGTGAGAACAATTGCCCGTACAAGGTGCGGCGCTTCAACTGGTTTGAGAATCAACACGCCGATCCGATCGCGAATCTCGCGCTGAATCCTGACGTGACCGTACGCAGCCGAGGCGTTATGGAGAAGTGCACCTTCTGCGTGCAGCGAATCGAACAAGCCAAGATTCACGCGCGCAATGAGGGTCGCAGCATTCGCGACGGCGAGATTCAGACCGCGTGTCAGCAGAGCTGTCCGGCTCGCGCGATAACCTTCGGCGATCTTGTCGACGATGAGAGCAAGGTAGGCAAACTGAAGCACGACGAGCGCGACTACCTTCTCCTTGAAGAGCTGAACCTTCGACCCCAAATCAGCTACCTGGCTAAAGTGCGAAACAGCGGGGAGGTTGAGGCATAACCATGGCAGTCGCCATCAAGCATTCCGATCACGGCGAGATGAAACTCGCACTAGAGCACCAGGCTGTCTCGAGCCTTCGTCAGCCCTTGATCGAAGGCGAGAAAAGCTACAGCGAGGTCACGACCGACATCTGCAAGCTGCTCGATAACAAGCCGGGCGCCGGCTGGTGGATCGCCTTCTCAGTTTCGTTCTGTTTGCTCATCGTGGGCGCAATCGCGACTACCTACACCGTCACGACTGGCATCGGGACGTGGGGATTGAACAAGACAATCGGCTGGGCGTTTGACATAACCAACTTCGTATTCTGGATCGGGATCGGTCACGCGGGCACGTTCATTTCGGCGGTTCTTTTCTTGTTCAATCAGAAGTGGCGCACGTCGGTTAATCGCTCGGCTGAAGCGATGACGCTGATAGCCGTGATGTGCGCGGGGTTGTTTCCGGTTATCCACATGGGAAGGCCGTGGTTGTTCTACTGGATTCTGCCCTATCCAAATGCGCGCGGGTCCTTGTGGGTGAACTTCCGTTCGCCGCTGGTGTGGGACTTCTTCGCGATCTCGACTTACTTCACGATCTCGCTGGTGTTTTGGTATCTCGGCCTCGTGCCTGATCTGGCGACCGCGCGCGATCGAACAGTCTCGAAGTTCAAGCGAGGGCTGTATCGCATCTTCAGCCTTGGATGGAACGGGTCGAATCGAACGTGGTCCCGATACGAGACGGTTTACCTGGTGCTGGCGGCACTGGCGACTCCGCTGGTGCTGTCAGTCCACAGCATCGTGAGCTTCGACTTCGCGACTTCGTTGATACCAGGATGGCACTCGACGATCTTTCCGCCCTACTTCGTTGCGGGCGCGGTGTTTTCGGGATTCGCGATGGTGATGACGTTGATGATCCTGGTGCGCAAGCTCATGCACCTCGAACAATACATCACGGAGCGTCACCTCGAGAACATGTGCAAGGTGACTCTGCTGACAGGCTCGATCGTGACGATTGCGTATCTGACCGAAGTCTTTATTGGGTTCTACAGCGGCAATCCGAACGAGATGTTTGTGATCCTCAACCGAGGGCTCGGGCCGTACGCGTGGGCCTACTGGACGATGGTGACCTGCAATGCGATCGTGCCGCAGTTGTTTTGGTTTAAGCGAGTTCGCACGACGATTCCGGTGATCTTTGTGCTGTCGATACTGGTCAACGTCGGAATGTGGTTCGAGCGTTTCGTGATCATTGTGACTTCGTTGCATCGGGATTTTCTGCCGTCGAGTTGGGCGATGTACACGCCTACAGTCACCGAGGTTGGGATTCTACTGGGCAGCTTCGGGCTGTTCTTCACGCTGTTCCTGCTCTTCTTGAGACTCTTCCCGGCGATCTCGATGAGCGAAGTGAAGGGGGTGCTCCATTATGCGCGACGATAAAGCGCAAGCGAACAGCAGGTACACGGCAGCGGTGTTCAGAAACGAAGAAGAGCTGTTCTCTGCAGTCTTGGAAGCTCGCGCATCGGGCTTTGAGATCCACGACGTGTACACGCCGTTTCCGGTGCACGGCATGGATCAGGCCGCCGGGTTGAAGCGCTCGCGGTTGACGTGGATCGCACTGATAGCGGGAGCGATCGGGTTGATATTCGGGCTTGGGTTGCAGGTGTGGACCTCGGCTTATGACTGGCCCCTGAACGTCGGAGGCAAGCCGTTCAATTCGTTTCCGCTGTTCATCCCGGTGACCTTTGAGTTGACGGTGTTGTTCTCAGGTCTGATCGCGATCGGCGTGTTGCTGGTGCGGAATCGACTCTGGCTGTTCAGCAAGCGATTGGTGTTCAGCCGCGTGACGGATGACCGTTTCGTGATCGTGTTGAAGCAGTCCGACGCCTCGTTCGACGTGAGCCGAGCTATGAAGCTGTTCGCCAAACACGGCGCGATCAAGGTAATCGAGGGGGATCAGTTCGTTTAGGGCATGTAGGGGCGGCCCTCCGTGGCCGCCCCTCGTTGGTTTAGTTTTTTGTTTTAACCGGAGAGCGGGGGCGCCAGGGGGGCGTGCCGACAAGGAGGTGTTGGGGTTGGTGTAGTAATAGCGGCGAATGTTTTGGG
>JBBPIG010000039.1 GCA_038040445.1 Acidobacteriota bacterium
GTTCCAAACGTTATGTTTCCGTTTGAATTCCAGAAGAACCCGTTCCACACACAATTTGCAGTTCCAACGGGCCCGCCAAACAGAAACTCAAACCCACCGTGGAGCAGGCCTGTCAGCGGTGGACTGCCAGCGCCGTCGTTGTCATCGCCCCTGTTCGGCGTGTTCTGATCGTCACCACCGGCGACCTGATGTCCAGGATCGAGTGACTCAAACACAATTGCCGTCGTGAGAGTAGAGTCATCGGCAAGTACTCCCACCGTTTGTCCAAGTGACCCCAAGAGAGCCCCGGTTGAGTCTATCACGGTTACCGCAGAACCATTAATCCCCAAACCGTTCGGCGCCAACCGGTTCGTATAACGCAGGAACCCTCGCGCCAAGCCGGTCAAGCCCGCGGGCGTCACCGTGTTGATATCCAACGGAGCCTGGTAGAAGATGTGATCAAACCTGTCTGAATCTCCATCTCCAATGTTACCGCCTGAAGCTGGCGGGTTCGCAAGCGTATCTCCTCGCAGATCAACGAAGTCTGCTCGGCGATCTGGCGGGCAGATATCCTCAAAACACAACACCTCGCCCAGCATCGGCGAGGGGCTCTTGCCCACACCTGCCGGCGCGCCGCCGCTGATCACAAACACCGTGCCCTCGCCGCTTACCGCAAGTCCGGCGTGCGCTGGCACGTAGTCTATCTGCATGTCAACCTTGAGCAGTCCTACTGGCGTACTCGGGACAACCGCAGTCCCACCCACGGCAGGAGCCAGATTCGGCCCGTTGCCCTGGACGAATATGCGGAAGTTGTTCACTCCGGCGATGCGGGTCGTAACCGAAGCATTTGCCACGTCGGCGAATCCGTCCGCCCTTGGCAATGTGCCTCCTACGTCCGGATCCACCTGATCGGGGAACGAAGCCTGCCCTGAACACCCATCGACCAGGCCCTGGCAATCGGCGAAACTGATTACCATCGAAGGCGTCCCCGCAGCACCGAATTGAGTCGGCGCCCCGAACAACCCCATCGTTAACTGGTCAAAGCTAACGTCGCCCGCCACAAATGAACGGGACACTGCTGCATACAGGACGTTGCAGGGCCCGGTTGCTATGGCGACTATGTTACCCCAAAGGCCTACGTTTCCGCCGCCGTAGTTGGTGTTACGTACTCCGTTCGCGGTTACTACCGGGTTCGCGGCAGTACCTACCCAACTGCCAAGAGTCGGGGGATCGGGTATGGCTGTTATCACCCGATTGATCCGAGGCGAAAGCAGGCCAGGGCAAGCTGTCACCGTCCGGCAAAGCTCGGTCGCCTTGAGAATCGCGCCACCAGTCAGCGCACCCGCCTGAGATGTAATCAAATCTACCAACTGATAATACAGGCTGCCGTCATCATCGACCGCCACGCCTGCGAGGTTAATGAATTTGCTCTTGAGTATCTGAATCGCTCCGACCGATGTCACGCCAGTTGCGCTATCAACAAAACCGAACGCGAATATCCGCGTTCGCAGCGGTTGGTTCGCGGCGTTCTTTGCGCACCCTTCGGAGTCTACGACCGATACATAGACTACTTCTCCGATCACCCCGCAGAGCCCCGTACCAAAATCCCCCAGGTCTGCTACCGGGTTGACCGCTATCCCGGTCACCACCACCTGATCGTCCAGACAATCACCCGAAGTGGCTGTTCCGCCCACCAGAGCACCGCCCGGCGCGATAAGGTTCACTTGCCCAAGGGGGCTCGCGACAGCAGTGAAGCCATTGTTCACCAACTCAACAATGTTCACCTGACTAAAGAGGTCTGCGGCTCCGCCCGGCGCCGTGCTGAGGCCAGGATTCGTGTCCACGGTTACCCACAGATTCCCTACCGAGTCACCGTAATAATAAACATTCTGATTGAACCCGTTGGCTACCGTGTGCTCGCTGATCGCCGTACGCGTCAATTCTACGTCGATCTCCGTTTCGGCAAACGAGAAATCATCCACCTTCTGTTCGCGATCTGCCACACAGTCCTCGCGTCCGTCCCAATCAGCTATCAATGCCACTTCTGAAAACTGATTGTCCCGGCCGCCAATCGCGATGGATAGCGCATCACTCAAAGCGCTACGCGCGTCCAACACCAGCGGCTGCCCAGACTGTATTGAAACTTGTCCCCCGTCCGCTTTCTTACCCTTGTTGAGCAGCCTCTTGCCGAGCTTCTCGCTCGCCGCGCGGGGATTTGCCACCCGATTGAGGCCAAGCAACTTGAGCGTCGCGGCTGGAATCTTCCCCTCCAGTGAGCTGTCCGCTTGGACATCTTCACTCACCTCTCTCTGCTGCTGGCTCTGCTGAACCGCCGCAGTTGCGGCTTTGACAGCTCGAGCCTTGGCCGCCGATGCACTTGCCGGCGCCGCAGAGCCAGAAGCCGCTGCTCGCAGCCCCACTAGCGGCAATGCCAAGGCGGCTATCGCCACCACCAGCACTGCCATGAAAACTGCTCTCTTTATGTTCATTGTTTTATCCCTCTCCAAAGTTTTTGGGAATCCCATTCAAATTTGTCTAACCCGGCGACGCCGCCGGAGGTCAAGAATCTGGAAGCACTCGCTAAGGGACATTCTCCGAAAACCTCGGAGATTATCGCGCCTGCTGCGACCCGTCGGCACCGGTCACTCATCCTGGTGACACGGCACTCAAACCAGCGCCACTCGGCGCGAACCGTCTGTCCGACGGCTTTCGTTTCCAGTCCTTCTGAAACAAGTTATTTGTGCCTTCGGCGCCGTCTTACTTGCGCTTCAGCGCTGGGGCTACTAGATAGAAACAGCGAGTCCTAAACCTGCAAAAAGAAGGCATATAATATTCGAACCAACGCCTAAAAGCAACGATAAAATCAACCAACTCAAAAAATAAATTGATACAGAACACGGCTACAGTTGGCAAACTGCTGCCGCTGAACGCACTGCACTAGCCGTGCCACGGCGAGCACTCACCTAAGAACTATTTGCCGCACGAGCTTATAACCTCGATAGACGTAGAAGTTATGGAGTTTAGTCCTTTACCGCAATGCCGTGCTGCTCGCACGCTGACCTCCGTATTTGGATACAAAGTTTCCGACGGGGTGCCCATTTACTATCCACACGGTAATCACTATCCATCTAGTTCCTCCCTCAAACAGATATCGGGGGGCCAGTTAGTAATCTGTGATTTTGGTCCATTGCTTTGTAGGAGCTCGCTTCATTCCTCTGTGCTCTAAAGGTTGATTTGCCTACATCGGGGCGGGACCACTATAATTCGCAGTTCACTGCGCACTCCGCGAAAGAGGAAAGTCGATTTGAACCATCAGACACGAGCAATTCTTTTTGATTTAGATGGCACACTCATAGACACGACCGACCTCATACTGAGATGTTTTCAACACTCATG
This sequence comes from Acidobacteriota bacterium, assembly GCA_038040445.1. Taxonomy (NCBI): domain Bacteria; kingdom Pseudomonadati; phylum Acidobacteriota; class Blastocatellia; genus Candidatus Onstottus; species Candidatus Onstottus frigus. Next base: position 3,376 of record JBBPIG010000039.1, read on the forward strand.
GGAGACGGTTTGCGGGTTCAACCATTCACGCGAAGACCTTATTCAAACGTTCGGCACCCCCTTGCGAGCGGCAATGCATCGATTACTGCTCACGGAGGCTGAATCAAAAAGCGGCAGTCGGGGAGCCGAGGGCGATCCTGATGTCGTTGACCATTTGCTCGCTGAGTATCGATCATTCAATGTCGCCAATCACGACTCGCTGGCTCGGCCTTTCGAGGGCACTTGCGAGGTAGTGACGGAACTTAGATGCCGCGGGTACTTGATCGGGGTGGTAACCTCAAAGAGCCGTGAACTCGCGCTTCGCGGGCTCAGGCTATGCGCCCTCGACGGTCTAATCCACTCGGCTGTCTTCCTGGAAGATACAGATACTCACAAGCCACTTCCCGAGCCGATACACGCCGCGTTGGAAAGGTTGAGCGCCAAGTCGAGCTCGGCAGCATATATTGGCGATAGCCGCCACGACATCGTAGCGGCGCGCGCGGCCGGGGTCCGGACAGTGGCGGCACTATGGGGTCCGGCGCCTCGTACCGAGCTTGAACGCGAGCGGCCCGATTTCCTCGCCGAGTCGATCACCGATCTGCTCGAGATTTTCAGTCGAGAGAATAGGGCATTACTATAAGGACATCCCAAGAATGCAGAAGATCAAAGATCGATATCGAAAACTACTTACAAGTGAGGTGGGCCTCGTGAGCCACAAGCCTCGCGGGCGCGGCTTAGACATTGCGCTTGCTTATCCGAACACCTACTACATCGGGATGTCCAACCTCGGTTTTCAAGCAGTCTACCAGCTCTTCAATTCTCATACTGGCGTAACCTGCGAGCGCGTCTTCGCGCCCGATGCCGACATAGAACAAGAGCTCGATCGGACTCGCACGCCATTGCTATCGTTAGAGTCAGAAACACCGATCTCTGATTTCGATGTGCTCGCTATCTCGGTTTCATTTGAAACCGACTATCTCAACATTCCCAAGCTGCTCCGGCTCTCAAAGATTCCCGTCAGGACACGGGACCGAAACCACTGGCACCCGCTTGTAGTTATGGGTGGCGCCGCGGCCTTTCTGAACCCTGAGCCGGTGGCCGACTTTGTCGATGTGGTTTGCGTCGGCGAGGGCGAAGTGCTCGTGCCTGCCCTGGTCAGACTAATGAACGAGGCAGCCTCGCGCGAAGATCTGTTGTTGCGGCTTGCTCGAGAGCCTGGTTTCTACGTTCCCAGCTTCTACAACATACATTACCAAACGGACGGGAGCATAAGGGAACTAATCCCCACCAACGGGGCTCCTCGCCGAGTCTTCACGATGCGCAATCCAATGCGTAAGCAGGAAGGCAACGGGCACTTCGAGGACGACTTCATCCCAGCAAGTGAGATCATAACCGACAACACCGAAATGAGCGGCCGCTACCTTGTTGAGATTTCGCGCGGCTGCTCGATGGGTTGCCGCTTCTGCTGGGCGGGCTATTCTTATCTTGCTCCCCGAGTTTTTTCCGCCGAGAAGCTCCTCGCTCGCGCGGCCGAGATGCGCAAGCTCACCGACAAGATCGGACTGGTAGCCACCGCTGTCTGCGATCATCCTGAGATTCATCAGCTCCTGGCGGGCCTGGAAGAGCTAGACTATCAGGTTTCGGTTTCGTCTTTGCGGCTTGATCAGATCTCACCCGAGCTGCTTGATGCCTTAGTTCGTCGAAATGACCAGCAGATAGCCATCGCCCCAGAGACCGGCTCTGACAGATTGCGGCGGGTTATCAATAAGGACCTCACAAACGAGCAGGTGGTGGACATCGCCCGGATGATCTTCGACCGCGGCATCCTGAACCTGAAACTTTACATGATGATCGGGCTGCCCACCGAAGAAGATGAAGACATAGATGCGATTGTGTCGCTCACCGAGCGAATACGCGAGCGGATGATCGAGGCAGGGAGACCGAGAGGAAGAGTCGGTTCGATTATCGTTTCGTTGAATGCGTTCGTGCCTAAACCGCAAACTCCATTTCAGTGGGAGCCGATACAACCCGAGAAAGTGATCGATCAAAAGATCAAATACCTGACGCGAGCCTTTAAGCAAATCCCCAACGTCGAAGTGCGAGCCATGTCGTCGCGCATCGCTCAGCTCCAGGCGTTGCTCTCTCTAGGCGACCGGCGCGTTTCCGAGTTCATTCTGGAAGCAGACCGAACCGGCAATTGGCGCCAGGCAATGCGAGGTTGGACTGACTATTCGCTCAGGCGGCGTTCGCTCGATGAACTGCTGCCTTGGGATGTAGTTGACATCGGACTCACAACCGAATTCATGAAGCGGGAATACCAGCGCGCGATGGCCGAGAAGGTCACAAAGCCTTGCCCGGCGACCGATCCCTGCGTTCGCTGCGGCGTCTGCGATCCGAGCCATGTGCCTGAAGGTGCTCTGGTGCAGTTGTCCTGGATGAAGCCGCCCAGCGTGCTCGTCGCTTCAGGCTCGGCCGGCGACTAAAGCGGACTCGCCGGGCCAAACCTGTTCGACAACAGGCGGCCCGGCAATCTTACTTTCCAAGGTAGGCTTCAATCACTTCAGGGTCGTTGGCGATTTCGGCTGGCGTTCCCTCAGCGATCTTCCTTCCGTGGTTCAGCACGATGACGCGATCGCTGATGCTCATTACCACCTGCATAACGTGCTCGACTCCAGCTACCGCCGAAATACCACGCTCATCCCTCAACCTCTTCAGAAGCTCGATCGCTTCTTTTGATTCCGTGGGATTGAGCCCGGACATCACCTCGTCAAGTAGTATCAGCCGGGGACCGGTTGCGAGAGAACGCGCGAGTTCGAGCCGCTTTCGCATGCCGATCGGCAAGCCGTCCGCCTTGGCGCCGCCGACCTCCTTAAGGTCCGTGAACTCTAGCACGTCTTCGGCGATGCTCCGAGCTTCGTCGCGATCGCCGGTGCGCGCGAAAGCCCCCACCAGGATGTTTTCGAATACGCTCAACCCGCGAAGCGGCTTCACCATCTGAAACGTCCGGCCCACTCCCGCAAGCGCAATTTTGTGTGGCTTTTTACCGACCAGATTCACGCCGTCAAAGATAATCTCGCCGCCGGTAGGCCGATGGAAGCCGGTGATCAAATTAAATACCGTCGTCTTGCCCGCACCGTTGGGACCGATAATGCTGACCGTCTCGCCCGCACTTACGTTGAAGGTGAGCGAGTCAACCGCAACCAGTCCGCCGAATCGCCTGGTCAGCTCCTTCACTTCAAGCAGAAACACGTTGAGATTTCCTCGCTCCGAACCTCAAGAGTCTTCGAAAACCGCCCATCAACCCATCCGGCATGAACAGTATGACTATGACCAGCAGCGCCCCGTAGATCAGGAGGTTCGCCTGGGCGAATTCATTGCGGAAGATTTCGGACGATAGCTTGAGCAGCACCGCTCCCAGAACCGGCCCGGCAACCGTGCCCAACCCGCCGATTATCGCCATCAGCACGATCTCAACCGACAGAGCGAGCGGCAGTACAATGGTTGGATCGACGAACATAAAGTAGTTCGCGTAAAACGCTCCGGCGATCGCCGTAAGCGTTGCGCTGATCGCGAGGGCAAAGAGTTTGTAACGCGTCGTGTCGATGCCAATCGATTCGGCCGTCTCCTCATCTTCCCGTATCGCCATGAAGTAATATCCCAGCTTCCGCCGGCTGATCAGTTGACACAGCGCTACCGTTCCCGACGCGATCATAAGAACAATGTAGTAGTAAGGGATTTTACTCGTGCCGCTAAATATCGAAGGCCGGATCACCACGCCGACCGCACCGCCTGTCAACGCGCTCCAGTTCAACGCGACCAGCCGCACCACCTCGCCAACCGCAATCGTAGCCAGCGTGAAGTACGGTCCGCGCAGTCGAAAGCATATCCACCCTACGATGAGCGCAATCGGCAAGACAACCAGCGGACCTGCGATCAACGCCCACCACGGCGAAAGCTCGGTCTTGCTGGCGATGATCGCTGCCGTATAAGCGCCTATTCCGAAGAATGCTGCGTGACCCAGCGATAACTGGCCCGCAAAACCTCCGAGGATGTTCCACGCCGACCCGAGGGTGATGTAGAGGAGAATCAGTATCAAGACATGCTGGGAGTATCGCGCCTGGAAAATAAACGGCGCCGAGATTAGAAACAGTGCAAGGATTGATAAATAGATTTTGGCTCTCTTCATAAACTCAGGCTAAGCAAGCAGGAACCCGGGAATTGCAAATTGCAAATTGAAAAATGAAGATTTGAAATTTTCAATTTGCAATTCTCAATTTTCAATGTGCGCGCCCTCTTGTTTGCTCTCTGCCTCATTCACACCTTCGACTTCCCCAAAAGCCCCGCCGGCTTCAGCGTCAACACCAAGAGGAAAATCACAAACGCGATCGCGTCCTTATAACCGGTCGCAATGTAGACCGCGCCGAGCGATTCCGCGATGCCCAACACGATCCCGCCCACAAGCGCGCCGGTCACGCTCCCCATCCCGCCGAGAACAACGACGACGAACGCCTTTAGCGTGAACGGCGATCCGGCGTTTGGCTCGACGCGATAGTAGATCGGCATCAAAAGCGACCCGGCAGCTCCGGCAGCCGCCACCCCCAACCCGAAAGTGAGGGCTTGAACTCGCTTGATGTTGATCCCCAGAAGGCGGGCGGCTTCAGCGTCTTGAGCTGCTGCGCGGATTTTCCTGCCCATATTCGTTCGCACCAGAAAAAAATAAACGGCAGTGGTGATCACGACGGCGATCAAGAAAGCTGCGATCTGCGGCTTGCTCAACGACACCCCGCCGAGGTGAAACGTCGCGCCTGCATAGCCGGTCGTCATCGTCAAATAGTTCGACGTGAACAGCAGCAGCGCGGTGTTGATCAACACAATGCTGATGCCTTCAGTGAGCAGAATCTGATTCATCTCCGGCGCCCCGAGCACTCTAGCGATCAGCGTCTTTTGAATGATGACGCCAGCAACAAACATGGCAGGCATGACAACCAGGAGCGACAGAAACGGATCGATGTGCAAATAGGTAAACAGAAAATAGGTCGCGTACATTCCGACCATCACCAGCGCGCCGTGAGCGAAGTTGACCACCCGCATCACTCCGAAAATGATCGTGAGCCCGATTCCGATCAGCGCGTAGATTCCTCCGGTGAGCAGCCCGCTCGCGGTAGTCTGGAGGAGTTTTTCGCTGCCGGAGACCGATGTCGGCACGTGAGCTTCAGTCGTGCTCGAGCCGCCCGATTCTCCAGCCGCGCTTCGTGCGCGCCACGACGGCGTGGGCAACACCGGCGGTCGAATGGCGGCCGACGGCGGCCATATAGTCGTGAACTTTCCGTTCAACACCTGAGTGATCGCGACCTGATGCTCGTTCTGCCCCACTTCGTTGAAAAGGATCGGACCAAAGATCGAATCCAGCTTCGAGCTCCTGATCGCATCGCGCACCGATGTGTGATCGGTTGAGCCCGCCCGCTCGATCGCGTTCGCAAGAATCTTAAGCGACATGTAAGCCTGAACGCTGTGATAGTTAGGTTCGTAGTTGAATCGCCGGCGAAAATCGTCGGCCCACTCGCGCGAACCCGTCCACTTTGCATCGGGAGTCCATTGAGTCACCGAGATCGTGTACTCAGCCGTGTCGCCCGCGCCTTTCAAAAAATCGGGAAGCGAAAACCCGGCGCCGCCGGCCGTGAACACTTTTGGATTGAGGTCGATCTCCTTCGACTGGCGCATCAGCAGCGTGGCATCCGCAAGGTACGACACAAAAAGCACCGCGTCAGGGCTTGCCGACTTGACCCGAGTCAACAGCGGCGTGAAATCCGTTCCGCCTTGATCGTACGCTTCGTAAGCAACAATCTCGATCCCAGCCCTGGGAGCCTGGTCCAAGGCCGCGCGCGCGACACTTGATCCGAACTGAGTGTTCTCATAAACCACGGCGAGTCGGCGAGTCCCGGCAGCGCTAGTAAGAAATTCCACCAGAGCGCGCCCGTATTCGCTCGCCGGTGCGCAAACACGAAAGATCCACTCGTACCCCTGACGAGTGATCTCATCCGTTATCGCGCTGGGACAAAGCATGGGTATCTGATAGCGATTCGCTACCGCGGAAGCGGGGAACGTGGCCGAACTGGAATAAGCTCCGATCAGGGCGACGATATCGGTTCGGTCGCTAAGCTTCTCGACGGTGAGGGTTGCGACTTCGGGCTTTGAGGTGTCGTCTTGATATACGAGCTCCAGTTTCTTCCCTAGTACGGCCACGGCGTTGATCTCGTCGAGCGCCATTTCGTAACCGTACTTTTGAGCCTGGCCGAACCGGGCCTCAGAGCCGGTGAGCGAAGTGATTATGCCGACGCGAATTGAATTCTCGCCGCCTTGATTTCCCTCACGCGCGCAGCCCGATGCGAATGCGCAAAGGGACATCGCGAGGACGGCAATGATCCTCGCAGGATTGAGCCGCACGTTTGAAAGGGATGTGAGCCGCGTCGTCAGTCGGTTGTCCACCCAAAGAATTGAGTCGCCTTGAAGCGCGGCGATTATAGATTCGCCGAGCGCTTTAAGGCAACGCGGCTTTGTTGATCGCGAAGGATTTGCACTGGAGTCCAATGCGGGTTCTTGAAGGTGAGTGTGGACCCGCTGAAGTCTCTTACAACTACAGCCGGCTAGGCTGGCTGGTCTTCGGTCAGATCATCAACCGGAATCTCTTCGGCCGGGATGACCACAACTTTTCCGTCTCTCCAACCGGCGACAGGGTTGCCGGCTCGCTTGTGCATTTGCAACGCCTGACGAACGGCGCAGCGCAATGCTTGTTTGATCTCATCGTGGTAAGCAATAAGCAGATCTTCTGGAAGCTCACGACGTGGGTTCACCTCTGCCCCCACAAAATCTCTAACCACTGATCCGTCTGGTGTAGCCTTGCCACCCGTGGATTCTCTCTCCATTTCTGATTCCGATTATTCCTGTCCGGACGTTCTGGGTCTTCGCAGATAGAGGACAACTTCGCCATATATGCTGCACTCTACGGCCTGCGCTGTGAGATGTTGTATATCCCATTCTGGACCTAACTTGCTGGTCCAAGCGCCAGAACCTAGCTGCTTTGCCATATGCTGAGGGCCGTTTGCATTAGCATACAAAGCTACTTTTTCGTATTGGGCCTCGAAATCTCCATCATCACAAACTTCGTAGCCAAGACGCTGAAAAGCTAAGATGAAGTTATTTACCGTGTTTACGCGCGGCACGCCATCAGGCCAATGATCATCAACCGAAGGCCACCACCAGTTCTCCGTATCGCCGGCTGCCCACGCGATGCAATTGTATTCGCGCGTTTGCGGGCTCGTCACTTCATATTCCTCATCTTGGAGGTTCGGGAAATTAGCCTTTATCAATGCATCTGCTTGAGGCGTCATATCTGGTTATGTCTTCTACCCCAATCCAGCCAGGCTTGCGTCATCCTTCTCATATTACCCCTGTCTTGTGGATTGACGGGATCGTCCTTTGTCAGCGCTCTAAGCGCCAAAAACCAGTGCCCACCCCGCTCCTGTAGTTCCCGAAGAATAAGGGGAATTACTCTTCTTCCCAGGGCAACGATTTGATAATAAGTCTCTTTCGATACAATCTCAGATGTAGAAGACAGGAGCCTCGTTTCTTCGTACCATTGATCTGTCAATTGGCGGAACTCTCTTTCTAATTCGCGATCTGCTTCGCTAGCCTGTTGTTGCGCCTCTTGAATCGTTAATGTCGCCATATGTGATACCCCGCAGGCGAGTCAAATGTGAGCTTACCCAGAATAGAAGTGCGATCTCCCTACTAACAAACTCCGGCCGAACAACCCGTGGAGCACTAACCCACTGCCTGAACCATTTCGGGATTCAGCCCCTCCCACTTCGCCATGTATTCGCGCCGTTCGTTCTTCAAGCGTTCTACGATCTGCTCGTATTCGTCCGTTCTGCCTTGCCTCTCGTAGAGCTTGCGCGGCTGAAGGATCTCGTTGTCTTCGCCGTCCATTCCCGGAACCATTGCGGCGATTTGATAGCCGAAGTCCGGGTCTTCTTGCCACTCGATCGTTCCTTCGGCGATCCCTTTCACTATTGCCGAAGAGTGCTGAATGCGAACCTTCTTCGACCGCTCATCTTCGTCGCGCCCTCCTACACGGCCGGTGTTCATCAAGAAGACTTCCATCGGCGACGACTCCAGCAGCTCCCAGAAGCGATTACCTTGCAGCGCATGCTTCAGCGGGAAGAACGGGTTGGTGCCGGGCACCCGCAGGAACTTGCCGGCTTCGGATGCGCCGCCTGCCGACGTGCCCCGCGTCTCACCCAGCATGAAGTAAGCGGCCGCTTGATGGCGATTGAGCTTTGCGACTCCCGGAATGATGTTGTCATTGCGATTGAGTATCAAGAGGAAGTCGGCTGACTGGATCTCGCGCGCATCCATAGCGCCGGCGATGTCTTGCATGCGCACGACCGCGCGGCCGTTCTGCGTGTAGCTGGTGTCGTAGAAATCAAGCTCGCCCGCTTCATTCTGCGAGACGTTTTCCAGATACGCGTGCTCGCTCGTGACTGCGTTATAGATAGTCGGCTCGTCCTTTTCGTTCAGCGCGAATGTCTTCGCAAAGCAACCGTTTTCCGTAGCGTAGATCTTCCCGCCGGGCATCAGCGCCAGGAAGTCATCTTGAACCGGAGAAGAGTCGTTCTGTTTGGTGAAGGTGGTAGTAGTCTTACCCGTGCCCGATAGCCCGATGATCAAGCCGACGCGCTTCTGGTCGCCAACCGGGATGACCTTACAGCCGGCGTGAAGCGCGAGCCCGCCTCGGTCGTAGACCATCTGGTTCCACATTCGCAGGCCGCCCTTTTTCGATTCTCCAAAATAGTCGCTGTTAAGAACGCGAGTGACGCCGTTCTCCAGATCGACCGCGATCAACCGGTCGGCTGGATAACCCTTCATCTCGATATTCGGAGTGTAGATGATCGTCAGGCGAGGCTCGAAATTGCGCAACTCCTCCTCAGTCGCCGGGTAATAGAGGTGCTTCTGCATTCCGGCAACGTTCGCGTTCGACTGCTCGATGATCAGACGACTCGGTACGCGAAATTCTGAGTCGTTTCCGATGAAGCCATCTACCAGTATCATCTCGCAGCCGCGAATATAGTCGTTCTGCAGCTTCGCGACCCGTTCATACTCCTGGCGAGTGATTGTCGGCGAGTCGTGACGCTCGGGCGTATCGGAAACAACATAGGTTGAAAGCTTCGAGCGCGCGTCGACCCGGGACTGAGTGTTGGTATTGTCGTAGCGGGTGACGCGAGTGTTGGGCATCTTTTCTGTGAGCAGGCGCAAATCTTCGGCCGATGGATTCCACACGATTTCTTTCGGATCGACCGGCAGCGCGGCTCGGGCAGATGGCTTACTCATTTAGTCCTCCGTTGAATCTCTCAATTCGTTAAGAACGCCAAAAACGTATAATAGCCAACTGAATTACCTGGGGCAAATGGGCTTGATGGGCGATGTAACAGCCGGGCGAGAGTTTGTTTTCGAACTAGCCGAGGATGTCGTCAACCCTGATTTATTCTACCGTATGCGCTCCCGATCCGCGCGCGCCGCCAGCACGAAGGCCGCAGCCGCCGGATCGGATGGAACCAGGGAGTCGAGGTCAGTCGCGCGAAACTTAAAACTCACGTGTCCCTCTTTATCAAAGTAAAAGCGAAGATCGCCCTCTTGAATATTACCCGGAGCCGCGCTCACCACCATCGTGTTGCCAACTCGCCGCGGCTTATAGATCCCTCCCGCGTCAGCCGCAATGATCACGTCGGCCTCCAGGTTCTCGGCGGCAAGCTTGAGCGCGGGTTCGAGATCGCAATGGGCAACGATCACGAGCACGTCGCACTCCTTGCGGGCCTTTAGGACCAGCGGTGTCGCGCTTGTAAACATGCTAGTCACGGTGGCATCCCTCAGTCCGTCGCCAGGATGACTGGGCTCGGCGAGACCGACAAACCCGATCTTGAGTTTCCTCCTGCCGTCATAGACTCTAGGGCCGGCGACTTCTTTGATCAGGTACGCAGCAGGCGGCACAGCATCAGGACCGAAGACGCAGTTTGCCGAGATCAGACGGTTGATCATCGGCAGAGTCCGAACTCGCTCATTCAGACCATCCCGCGCCAGCAGCCTTCGCGCGTACACTAGGTCTTCGCGACCGAGGTTGATTACGTCGACTGGCCACCGGCTATAGGCGCGCGCTACCTGCTCGTTCTGCAAGTCCGCGGCGGGATAACCTGCGCTGTTATAAAAGAAAAAGCCGCCTTCGACTTGAACCACCGGCGTCTCTTTGAACTTCTTCTTGAATGCCTCAACATAGCCGACGCGCCGCGCCAGCCCCCCTCGAGGATAGTTGCAATCACAAACGTCGAGGTTCCCGCGCATGTTCGCGCCGAACAATATCGCCAGCGCCGCGCCGTCGTCGGTCCCAAGCCGCTCGTCCAGACTCAGCGTGTTGTGGCCAGCCCTCTGCTCCTCGGTCTGGGGCACTGCCCAGACGCAAAGACACGCAACCGCCAGCAACGCCCAAAGTACTCTTCTCAACAACCGTTCTCTCCTTTTGAACAATGTCCTTCAACCCTCAGTTTGTCGCGAGGCCCGAATGCTGCGCGCCAACGAGCCGGCAAACTGAAGCTTGTCGGACTAGCGATCGCAGCCGCATCTTCATTTCAATAATCGCGACCAATCTTGACAGAGTTTTGCCGTGGTTGCCAACCGCGAGCACCACTCCGCGAGCGCCACTCAGTCGCACCAACGGTGGGCTTGCCCCCGCCCGATCGACTGAACATTGAATCAGATCACAGGTTCGGGAAGGTGGGCTTGCCCCCGCTGTTGCTGTTGAGTCTTCGAGTTGCTTCCCGAACCAAGACAGCGGGGGCAAGCCACCCTTCCCGACCGCGAGCTTGAAGGGACATCGCCGCTACCGGCAGTCGCATTGCAGACTTAAAGGTAAGCAAAGTGGTCAAGCTCAGTGCGTTGACAGAAGACCTCAGATGTAATCCCGGCTTGTGATCTGTTTCAACATGTAGACGGCCCGGCGGGGGCTTGCCCTACTGCTTGCTGATCGGTCCTCCTTCAACTAAGATGGCTCCCACTTCGCCAGGCGATGCAGCTCGGACGCGCGGCTTGATCAGACCAAATTGAAGGGAAGCGCATAATGAATGTTCTTCTACTCTCGATGCCCGATTCGTTCGAGCATATGCCGTCTATCGTGATTCGTATGCCCAACGGCGCGCTTACCTCTCTGGCCGGAAACGTGGACCCTCATCACAAAGTCGCCGTTGCCGATCTCGTTCTTGTCCAGCAGCAAGTGCGCGAAACCGTCGAACGCCTGGTCACCGAGCTCTCACCCGACGTAGTCGGTCTGTCGGTAATGACTTTTCAGCGCAAGACAGCGTTCAAGATCATCGACCTGGTGCGCCAACTGAAACCCAACGTGCGCGTCGCGGTTGGCGGCTACGATCCGAGTCTCGCGGCGGAAGCGTACACCGACAACTCGTCGGGCGTTGTCGACTTTGTCGTGCGCGGCGAAGGCGAGATAACCTTCCGCGAACTCCTGCGCGCGATCGAGGAAGAGCGCGGGTTCGATCATATCGGAGGGCTCTCGTATCGAAGCGGCGACCGCTTCTATCACACGCCGGACCGCCCGGTTAACGGACTCGAGAACGGCGAAATAAGGCTTCCCAATCGCGCCGCGCGCGTGCTGAAGGGCTACACCATACTCGGCCGGCAAGTGGACGTGATCGAGACCTCGCGCGGCTGCACCTTCGATTGCAGCTTCTGTTCGATCATCGAGATGCGCGGGCGGAACTTCTTCACTTACTCGTTCGATCGAGTGATAGCCGACATTCGCGACGCGCACGACCGCGGCGCGCGGGCTATCTTCATCGTAGACGACAACGTTGTGCTGAACGTGAAGCGCTTCGAAGCTCTTTGTCGGGCGATCATCGACGCGGGTCTCAACGACATCGACTACACGGTCCAGGCGATGACCTCGGCGATAGCGAATCATGGAGAGACGCTCGCGCCGCTTATGCGCAAGGCGGGATTCCGCTACGTGTTTCTCGGGATCGAGAACGTGCTCGAAGACGATTTGAAATTCCTCAACGCCAGCTCAAAGAACACCAAACGCGAGAATGGTCAGAAGGCGGGCAATGCCACGCTCAAGGCGATCGACTACATTCGCAAGAACAAGATGTACGTCGTAGGCGGATTGATCGTCGGAAACCCCGACGACACGCGCGAGTCGATCCAGACCAATCTCGAGTTCGCGAAGAAGTACATCGACTGGCCCTACATTCAGCACCCGACGCCTTATCCTCGCACGCCGATGACCAAGGAGTTTCGCGACCGCGGGCTGATCATCAACGAGCGTCTCGAAGAGTATGACGGCACCACGGCGGTGGTGAAGACCGAACACCTATCAGCCGAAGAAGCCGAGTACATGAGATGGAAGTCCGAGCGTTGGATGAAGGTCCGGCACATCCCGGCGGCGTTCCGACACAACCCGTTGTTCGTTTTGCGGAACGCGCCGAGGATGTTCGGGCACACCTTCCGAGGAAGCACGGTTAAGAACTTCCTGGGTCTTGAAGACGAACGCGAAGCATTTGAACGGTATCGAGAGATTCGCCGCGCCGAACGGATGTACGTCTAGTTCAACTTTAGTTGCGCCTCCTCCCGGGTGTTTCGACAAACAAGACCCACCTTATGGAGAGCAATTCGAAAATCTTCATCAGCTACAGCCACGATTCCGACGCACACCGCGAAAAGGTGCTCGCGCTCTCCGAACGACTGCGCGCGGACGGCATTGAGACTCTCCTCGACCAGTATGTGAATGGCTCGCCGGAGCAGGGCTGGCCGCGCTGGATGCTCGACCAACTCGATGCGGCGACCTTTGTTCTCGTCATCTGCACCGAAACTTACTACCGCCGATTCCGTGGACACGAAGCGCCGGGCAAAGGCAAGGGGGCGGATTGGGAGGGCGCACTCATAACGCAGGAGATTTACGACAGCCGCAGCCAGACCTTGAAGTTTGTACCTGTATTCCTCACCGCTGTGGTTGAGGAACACATTCCCGAGCCGCTGCGCCCGCATACGCACTACGCGCTCACTTCGGAGGATGCTTACCAGCGGCTCTATGATTTTCTACTGCGTCAGGCGGGAGTTGAGCCAGGGTCTGTCGGCATGCTCAAGAAGAGCCACCGTCGCAAAGGCACCCCGCTGACTTTCGACGGGCCTGCCCAAGCCTCTCGCCCTGTCGACATCTCGCGCATCGTCAAATACGCCCCGGCTGAACTCATTGGGCGCGAAGCCGAGACCGCGCTGCTCAACGACGTCTGGGCCAAAGTCCGCCGCGCTGAGTCACCGCGTCCGCACATCCTCACCCTCGTCGCGCTCGGCGGCGAGGGGAAGACTTCACTCGTAGCGAAGTGGGCGAGCCAGCTCGCCTATCAAAACTGGCCTGGGTGCGACGCCGTGTTCGCGTGGTCGTTCTACAGCCAGGGCACGCGCGATCAGGTGGCCGCCTCATCCGATCTGTTCCTCAAGGAAGCGCTCAATTTCTTCGGGGACGACGCGGACAAGGAATTCGCCGCCAGCAACGCCGGGGCTTTCGAGAAGGGTCAGCGGCTCGCTCGCATCGTCGGCGAGCGGCGGGCGCTACTCATCCTGGATGGCTTGGAGCCGCTGCAATACGCGCCCACCTCGCCCACGCCGGGCGAACTCAAGGATCAGGGGATCGCCGCGCTGCTCAAAGGACTGGCCGCCAACAGTCACGGCCTGTGCATAGTCACTACGCGGTATGCCCTCCCCGACCTGCGCGCCTTCATCGGCAACACCGTCCACGAAGAAAAGCTCACGCGCCTTTCCACCGACGCGGGCGTGGCGCTGCTTCAGTCCTTAGGCGTGCACGGCATTTTACGGAAAACCATTTCGAGCGCCGATGGGCGGGACCTTTGGAACGAGTACGAGAAGCTGGTCGAAGATGTGAAAGGTCACGCGCTGACTTTGAACCTGCTCGGCACTTACCTGCGCGACGCCCACGCTGGAGACATCCGCCAGCGCGACCTGATCAAGCTTGAGGTAGCCGATGCCACAAACGAACATCGGGATCACGCATGGCACGTGATGGAAGCTTATGTGAAGTGGATGGCTCCAACCGGCTTGCACGCTTGGCTGAGGCGTTTGTTCAAGGCGAAAGATCGCGAGCTTCAGGCGGAGGGGAATCGTGCCCTCTCCCTACTGAGGCTGCTCGGCCTGTTCGACCGTCCCGCCACGGCGGATTGCCTGAAAGCTTTGTGGCAGCCCCCGGCTATCGCTGGGTTGACCGAACCGCTCGTCGGGCTCAGCGAAGCGCAGCGCAACCTGTCGCTCAAGCGACTGGAAGACGCGAAGCTGCTGACGGTGAACCGGGCGCAAGGTTCCGGCGAACTCATCGCCCTCGACGCCCATCCGCTGCTGCGGGAATACTTCGCCCGGCGCGTGCGACAGCAGGAGCCCGAAGCCTGGCGCGCTGCGCACCAGCGGCTTTACGAACACCTCTGCGCAACCACGCCGGACGAGCCTGAGCCTATGCTCGAAGATCTTCAACCGCTCTACCAAGCCGTGGCCCACGGCTGCCAGGCGGGGATAACCGAGGAAGCTCGTGCAACGGTTTACCGCGACCGCATCCAGCGTGGGAGAGAAGCCTACAGCACGTTCAAGCTCGGCGCGCTCGGTTCCGATTTGGGAGCCATCGCCTGCTTCTTTAAGCAGCCTTGGAGCGAACTCTTGCCCGCCATTTCAGAAGGTGGAGAAGCCTGGCTGCTGAACGAAGCCGCCTTCACCCTGCGCGCCTTGGGTCGGCTAACCGAGGCCCTCGAACCGATGCGGGCGAACCTGAAGATGCGCGTAGAGCGCGAGGAATGGCAGCACGCCCCTTCAAGCGCCAGCAACCTGAGCGAGTTGGAGCTGACGTTGGGCGAGGTGGCCGGGGCGGTGGGGGACGCCAAGCAGTCCGTGACCTACGCCGACCGCAGCGGCGATGCGTATCAGCGGATCGCGAGGCGCACAGCCCACGCCGACGCCCTGCACCAGGCGGGCTCCCGGGCCAAGGCGGAGGCGCAGTTCCGCGAGGCCGAGCAGATGCAGGCCGAGCACCAGCGCGCCTACGCGCTGCTGTATTCCGTGCGGGGCTTCGAGTATTGCGACCTGCTCCTCGCGGAGGGGGAGCGTGCCGCGTGGCAGATGAGAAATGCGGAACGAGGAATGCGGAATGCGGAATTGATTGAAGCGTGCCGCGCCGTCTCTCAGCGCGCGGCGCAGACGCTCAAGTGGGTGACCAAAGGAAAGCTTGGCCTCCTGACCATCGCCCTCGACCATCTCACCTTGGGCCGCGCCGCGCTCTACGCGGGGATTCTTGAAGATTACGACTTCCGACTTCCGACTTCTGACTTCTCGCACATAGACGCCGCCGTGTCGGGCCTCCGCCGCGCTGGCACGCAGAACTGGATTCCTGCCGCCCTCCTCACCCGCGCCTGGCTGCGGAGTCTCACCGGCGCGCGCACCGGCCCCGAGAGCGCGCAGAGCGACCTGGACGAAGCCTGGGAAATCGCCGAGCGCGGCTCGATGCGGTTGTTCCTGGCGGATATTCACTTGCACCGGGCGAGGCTCTTCGGATTGCGGATTGCGGATTTCGGATTGCAGAATGAAGAAGCGGATAGCGGTGTGCGGAATGAAGCAGCGGAGCCATATCCGTGGGAATCGCCCGAAGCGGATTTGGCGGCCGCTGAGAAGCTGATCAACGATTGCGGCTACCACCGCCGCGACGAAGAACTCGCCGACGCCAAGAAGGCGATTCTCGGACAAGAACTGATATGAGAGCTTTATGGAGCAGGTTGAACATGAGCCGCGAGAATCCGTGGACGCCGATCTTAATGCTCTTGCCGCTTCGGCGGAAATGATTGCTACCATCGCAAGCGAAAGCTAGAATGGCGGTGACTGCGAAGCCGCTCCACGAGGTGCGCAAGATGACAGACCAGCAAAGCACAATAGTCATGGAAGAAGTGACTGATCCCCAACGCGTCGCCGAGGCTCACGCGCGACGCGAGCGATTCGACCGAAATTGGCTGTGGCTCCGAGAGCACGCTCAGGAGGTCTACGAGCGCTACCGCGGGAAGTGTATCTCTGTAGCAGGTGAAGAACTGTTCGTCGGTGATACACCACAAGATGTGATTGCTCGAGCCGCAGCCGCACACCCGGAGGACGACGGAAGCTTCGTCCATTACATTCCTCACAAGAAAATGGCTCGAGTCTATGGTAATCGCTGGTGAATGGTTTTTTTGCTCCGACGACATCGTGCGCCCGGTGATTCGGGGTGAGGCTCTTGCGTATAATGGGCGCTGGATCCAAGTTCCCTTTCTTGTTGACAGCGGCGCGGATCGCACGGTGTTTAGTGGCGCTCTGCTGGCGAAGCTGGGCCTGACGCCCCTTACGGTTCAAGAAGGTATAAGCGGACTTGGCGGAGCGGCTGACTCGGTAGTCGTAGAAACTCAGATACAGTTCACTCGTGAAACCGGCGGACAAGTCGTTTTCCGAGGCCGCTATGCGGCCGTTACTGGAATAGACACACTGGACATCAGTGTCCTGGGCCGAGACGTTATGGATATATTCGCAGTGATAGTCGATCGACCCGGTGATGTGGTCAGTCTTGTCGGCCAGCGCCACCGTTACACCATCGAGCAGATTTGAAGAGCCCTCTTAACTAACTCAAGCACGCCACAAGCCGATCTCTTCACCAACACCCCGTTCGCGGGCTGATCTTGAAGACGCGAAGCGCAGTGGCGATGTCTAGTCCGTCCGTCCGGCTCTGTACTTTCATATCGCTCTGTATTCGATTATTCTTGTCGCATGAACGATGAGCCATCTTCTCTAGCCAATTGGACGCCGGAGCAGATCGCATTAGGTAAACGGTGGGTCGAGACATGGCGGCTCGCGGGCGAGGAACTCGAGCGAATTCACCGGAAGGAGCTTCGGGAGCTCGACAGCTACCGAGCAATCGCCCTGCTTTGCGGTCCCGCGGATTATACGCGGCCACCCCGCGCGCCTAAACCGACTTCCGGTCTCGTCGAACAGCAGCGATGGTTCATGAAGGCGGCCGGCCGTGATTGAGGTCATCCGGGCGGCGGCTGAGCTACAAGCAGTCTGCCAATCGCAGGGCTGGCAGTTTTGTTTTATCGGCGGACTTGCGCTCCAGCGTTGGGGTGAACCGCGCGAAACCGTCGATGCCGACCTGACCCTTCTGACCGGCTTTGGCGGCGAGGAGCCGTTCATTCAAATTCTGCTTCAGCACTTTGAAGGGAGAATTCCAGACGCCGCCCAGTTCGCCCGAGAGCGGCGCGTGCTGCTTCTCCGCTCGAGCAAAGGTGTCGGTCTGGACGTAGCACTTGGGGCGTTGCCGTTCGAAGAATTGGTAGTGCAGCGTTCCTCTTTCTTTGACTATCCCTCCGACATTGCGCTGCGCACGTGCTCAGCCGAAGACCTGGTTGTGTTGAAAGCTTTCGCGAGCCGCGGGCAGGATTGGGTGGATATCGAGCGGATCATTGTACGGCAGACCGGCAAACTCGACTGGCGATATATTCGCGACCAGTTGCGTCCACTGGCTGAGTTGAAGGGCGCTCCGGAAATCCTCGATCAGCTTGAGAGCCGCCGCGCCGAGCTCGAGCAGTAGCTGAAGCCTTCCAATCCTTGCGACGTTTTATTCCTCCGCGCACAACGGCGACGCCCGCGACCAAATCCTGAAGCGATCTGTCTTAACCAACCATCTCAGCGCCGCCACAAGTCGATCTCTTCACCAACACTCCGTTCGCGAGCAAGGTTGTAAACCCGCAATGCCGTCGAAATATCCTCGAGCGCAATGCCGTTTGATTTGAACACCGTGATATCGTCCTCGCCTCTGCGTCCCTGATCGCGGCCGGCAACTATGCGCCCGAGCTCGGTCACCGATTCCCAACTGATAACTCCGCGCTCGATCGCAGGCATCAAGTCGCCCGCTTCGATCTTCGATTGCTCGATTGAATCGACGGCAATAACCGAAGCTCGGCGAATCGTCTCGACATCGATCTCGGCCTTCGATAAGAAGTTCGAGCCCGCCGCGTTGATGTGAGTGCCCGGCTCGATCCATTCGCCTTTGAATACAGGCTCGCGCGACGTCGTTGCGGTCACGATGATCGAACACCCTCTCGCGGCTTCTTCCGGGGAAGCTACGGCAAGCACCTCGGTCCGGAGCAGCGTGGTCATTCTTCGAGCAAACGCTAAGCGGCGCTGGGCGTCGCGGCCGTACACCTTGATCGCCTTGATGTGCCGAACTGCGCACACGGCCATCATCTGGCTCTCGGCTTGCCAACCCGTGCCGTACACCCCAAGCACATCGGCGGACTCGCGCGACATGTACTTCGTAGCTACAGCCGACGCCGCGCCCGTTCGCATTTGTCCCAAGCGATCGGCTTCGATCATCGCTAACATATCGCCGGTCTCGGATTCGTAGAGCAAGACCAGGAACCGCGCGCCCTTTTTCGAAGCAGTGTAGACCTTCAAGCCGTAGACCCCCAGCCTTCGATCGCCGGCCGCAAGCACGTGCAGTTGCGACGTTGGCGTTGCCACTCGGTAGCGCGGTCTGTTGGTCGCTTGCCCCTCGGCTTGATCGCGCAAGACTTCTTCAACGGCGGCGATCGCCGTCTCGATGTCGAGCAGTTCAGTTACGTGTTGTTCTCTTAGTAGTAGTGCCATATTCAGTGCGACCGGAGACCGATGACCGCCGACCGGTCATCGGTCGTCCGTCGTCCGTCGTCCGTCGCTCCCCTCACTTCGCCCAATACCCCGACCGCGCGCGCACAGTCGCATCGCGCGCGCGAGTCTCGACTCTTATCGATCGCCAGCCGCCATCGCGCGCCTTGTTAGCCGGGTAGTAGCCGATCGAATACTGCGAGCGCAGATCATCAGCCACCTGCTTGTAGACGCCGGTCAAATCCGTAAGCGATCGCACCGGATAAACCCGTCCCCCCGTGCGCTCGCCAAGATCGCGCAGCTCGCGCCGCGAAAGCGTGTACAGCCCGGCATTGATCTCGCGAAGCGTCTGCGGCGTCAAGGTTTCACGCGGGCGAAACCGCTGCAGCGATTCACGGTCGTGCGCTTCGTAGTAACGATCGATCTGACTTTGAGAAAAGTTAACATAGCCGCTATCGCTCTTCGGCTTGAGCAACCCTTGAAGCGTCGCGCCCTCGGTGCTCAACTCCAGGAAGTAAACAGATGCGTCGGACTTCTCGGCCAGCGGCGCAATGTCTTTGAATTTCATCTTACTGGTCGAATCGACTCCGTCAGACATGCAAACGATCGCCTTCCGTCCCTCGACTTGCTTGAACGGGCTCTCTTCAACAGCCAGATACAAGGAATCGTAAAACGAGGTGCCGGTTTTGTTGGTGAATCGATAGCCGTCTTCGCCTTCGGTGGTGACGATGCCCTCGATCGCGCTGGAGACTTCCGCGCGAGGGTCGGTGAACTCGGCAATCATCTCGACCTCGCGACTGAAGACAATCACGCCCACGCGGTCATCAAAGCGGAGTTCGCCCAGGAAGTTCCTGGCGGCGCGTTTTATCAACGCGATGTCGTCGCGCGTCGAGCCCGAGATATCCAGCAACAGCAGCAACGTAAACGGATCTTCAGTGGCTGCGAAATGGGCGATCTTCTGTTTCACTCCGTCTTCGTAGATGGTGAAATCGCCGGCCTTAAGGGCTTTGTAGGCGTGGCTGTTCGCTCCGGTAACCGAAGCGGTCACCGTTACGAGGTCAGTCTTGAGCCTTATCGGCTCGTCCTGATCGCGCGATTGCCGGTCCTGCGCGCGGGTGGTGAATTGGAAAGCGAGGATAAGAATGAGAAGCCAGTACGCTGGCCCGCGAGCTCTCGACATTTCAACCTCAAGAATTTGCCTGATGAATCAATCCTATCCCAGAAAATGTCAAAAGGAAAAAGCACATTGAAGTCATTTGGACTGCGGCGGCACCCTGCTACATTTCGCTCGGGCAACACCTACGCCGCCGCTTTCGCTTCGCAGTCGAGACGATCCACTTTCAACGAGGAGCACGTTTCACTCTTCCCCTTTGCCTTTTTCCTTTTGCCTTTTCCCTATGCTATCGTCTTGTTTCGAAAAAACAACTGTTCGTACCGCGAGGCTGATCCCCGGATCCCAAACAACCGAGACTACGATGCCAATAGTAAAAGAAGGCGACACCATCACGCTTCACTATAAGGGGTGGCTCGATGACGGCACGGTGTTCGATTCTTCAGAAGCCCGCGAGCCCCTCAGCTTCAAAGTCGGCGACGGCCAGGTGATTCAGGGCTTCGACGACGGCGTCCGCGGTATGGCGGCCGGCGAGAGTCGGCAGCTCAACATCCCGCCCGATCAAGCTTATGGCGAGTACTATGAGGAACTGGTCACCGTCGTGCCTCGAAGCGGGTTCACTCCGGATACGCCAGCCATCGGTCTCGCGTTCGAAATGGAAATGCCGACCGGAGAGTCAATGACCGTCCACATCATCGACGTCGAAGGCGACGACGTAACCCTCGACGCCAATCACCTGCTGGCCGGCGAGTCGTTGCACTTCGACGTGCTTCTTGTCAGCATCGATAATGAATGAGCCCCCGCAAGCAGAAGAGTTCGCCTGAACCCATCAGGATTGGAATTGACACCGGCGGTACCTTCACCGACTTTGTCGCGGCGCACGCCGGGCGCCTCACCGCCTTCAAAGAGCCTTCGACTCCGCACAATCCCGCCGAAGCAATACTTTCGGGCATCGCGCGGATTCTCGCGAACGCCGAAGCCGGGCCGTTCGAGATCGTCCACGGCACAACGGTGGCCACCAACGCGCTGCTGGAACGCAAAGGCGCTCGCACAGCGCTCATCACAACCGAAGGTTTCGAGGACGTAATCGAGATAGGCCGTCAGGCTCGCCCAGACCTCTACAACTTGATGGTCACACGACCGGCGCCGCTCGTGCCGCGTGAGCTGCGGCTGGGCGTGAGCGAGCGAACCGGTCCGGCTGGCGAAGTCATCACACTTCTCGACGAACAGTCCGTCGCAAAAGTAGTCAAGCTGATCTCCAATCACAAACCGAGAGTCGAGTCGGTAGCCGTCTGCTTGCTCTTCTCGTTCGCGAACCCGGCGCACGAACAGCTCATTGCGCGGGCGCTCGAACCGCTCGGTATTCCCGTTTCGCTCTCTCACAAGATACTGCCCGAGTACCGTGAATACGAGCGAACATCAACGGTAGTCATCAACGCCTATCTGGTTCCGCTGATGTCACGTTATCTGAGCGCGCTGACGGAAGGGCTGAAGTCCGTAGTCCGTAGTCCGTCGTCCGTAGCGAAGTCTAAAACCAAGAGCCACGGACTACGGACCACGGACTACGGACTCCGCGTCATGCAATCCAATGGCGGATCGGTTTCTGCTGCGACCGCCGCTTCCGAACCGGTTCGGGCCATTCTTTCGGGTCCTGCCGGGGGCGTTGTCGGCGCGTTGCGAGTCTGTGCCGCCGCGGAAATCCGGGACATCATCACTTTCGACATGGGAGGCACCTCGACCGACGTTGCTTTGTGCCGCGGAGAAGCGCACACCACGAATGAGGCTCTGGTAGCCGGTTTGCCGGTAGCTGTGCCGGTCATCGATATCCACACGGTCGGCGCGGGAGGAGGCTCGATCGCGCGAGTCGACGCGGCGGGGGCGTTGCGGGTTGGACCCGGGTCGGCGGGCGCTGATCCTGGTCCGGCTTGCTACGGGCGCGGCGACGAAGTCACCGTTACCGACGCCAATCTGGTGCTTGGGCGCTTTGGCGGAGCAAGCTTGCTCGGAGGCGAGATGCCAATCGATACCCAGCGCGCGAGAACGGTTCTCTCGAGACTGGGAGCGGAAATGTCGCGCTTCGCTGGAAAGACGGTCACCGCCGAGCAGGCCGCTCTTGGTGTAGTGCGCGTCGCGAACGCCAACATGGAAGCAGCCCTGCGAGTCGTGTCGGTTGGACGAGGCCAGGACCCGCGACTGTTTACGCTGGTAAGCTTCGGCGGCGCCGGCGGACTGCACGTGTGCGAGCTTGCGGCGGCGCTGCGGGTCCCCCGCGTGGTGGTGCCGCGCTCGCCCGGCACTCTCTCCGCTCTGGGCGTGTTGCTTGGCGATGTGGTGAAGGACTACTCGCGGACGGTGATGAGCAAGACCTCCGGGCTCGACAAGCGAAAGCTCGAGCGCGGCTTTGCGGCACTCGAGCGAGAAGCCGTCCGCGATTTGAAGGACGAGGGCTTCGATAAGACCCGGATGAAGCTGGCGCGATCGGTCGCAATTCGATACATCGGGCAGTCTTTCGAAATCGACGTCGCGTGGAGCAGCCGCTTCGAAGCCGCCTTTCACGCCGCCCACCGCGAGCGGTACGGTTACGCTGACCGCTCGCGGCCGATCGAGATCGTATCGCTTCATCTGCGCGCGTCGGGTATTACCCAGAAGCCGCGCATAAAACGCCAGCCCTCCAGCAAGTCGCGCCGCCCGCAGCCTCCGCAGTCCAAGCGCGTTTATTTGACCGAGCGCGCGACGCCGGTGCCTGTTTATGATCGCGAGAACCTGAGCGCCGGCGATCGATTCGCGGGTCCAGCCATCATCACCGAGTACAGTTCGACTACGTTGATCCCGCCGCGCTTCAGCGTCCAGGTTGATCCGTGGGTGAATTTGATCATAGAAGTAGCGTAGACTTTAGTCTGTGTATTTCACCGTTGAATGAATCTACTACAAAGTGGAAGACGAATTTTTAGCTTCGGGGATACAGACTAAAGTCTGTGCTACTTTACCGCAGTGGGGGCGCTGTGATAATTTCACCAGCCTTAAGACACGCTTAGGAGGCGGCTATGGACATTAAGGAGCGAGTTGTTGGAGGAGTCAGCATACTCGATCTGTCGGGCAAAATCGTGCTGGGCGAAGGTGACTTGCAGGTGAAAGAACGTATCAAGGACCTGCTGGGCGACGGGCAACGCAAGATATTGTTGAACCTCGCGGAAGTGAACTATATCGATTCGGCGGGACTGGGATCGCTCATCAGCGCCTACACTACCGCGAAGCGCGAAGGCGGAAGTTTGAAGCTCGTGAATTTGACCAAACGCATCCAGGACCTGCTTGCGATAACCAAGCTGATAACGGTGTTCGAGACTTTTGAGAATGAACCTGATGCGTTAGCCTCGTACGGCTCTTAGCGCTCACGGTTGCTGAGACGCGAGCGCGCGGACCCGGTCGACGGACGACTTGATCGAAGGGTCGCCGGACGCCGCATAGGCTTTCTCGTAGATCCGCAGCGCCTGTTGATACTGCTTATCGGTCTCGTACACATAACCCAGCTCGGAGAGCGCGGGGATTGAATCGGGCATCAACTGAATTGTAATCTCCAGCGCCTCCATCGCCTTCCTCATCTTCCCGCTGCGCGACAACGCAATCCCGTAGTAGAGCCATGCCTGCCCGTTATCGGGGTTTGCCCTGGCAAGCTTCTCGAGCGGGGGCACTGCGCTATCGAACTGCCGCGCGCCCAGATAAGCCCGCCCTAGAGTGTTCGCAGTCTTGAGGTCATCTCGAACCGCTTTCAGCTTCTCGCCAACCTCGGCGGCTTCGAGCCATCGAGCGTCCGAGCTTGCCTTGCGCGCTTTGCGCATCAAGCTCTCCGCCAGCAACTCCATCGCGGCTATGTCTTCGCTATTGCCCCTCATTGCCTCGCGAAGCGCAGCTATCGCGCGGTCGTCATCTTCGCGCTTAAAGTAAACCGCGCCGAGGTAATAGGAGTTTGCGGCGATCTCTTTCGCCCGCTCGGCGCTGGCAGTCCCCAATTTTTCATTGGCCGCGGCTGCAAGCAACGGGAGGGCTTCGTCGTAACGCTCTAGAAAGAAATACGCGCGGGCAAGCGCGGTCCGGGCGCTGGCGTCGATGTCGTGTTTGGCCTTTGAGGTAATCTCGACGTAGCGTTTCAGCGGATCAATCGCTTTGTCGTAATGAGCCTGCAGATAATGCGAGATGCCTATCGTGTACCACGCGCCGGCGATGTCGGTGCTGGAGGGCGTTTGAATCTCGAGGAGGTCGATCGCGTGCGAGAGCGGCAGCTCGACCCGTTCGTATCGCTTGAGCCTGAATTCGCACAGGCCGATGTAGTGCCAGGCGCCTGCTGCATCAGGGCGCTCGATCACGATGTCTTGAAACTCGGCGAGCGCCGCCTGGTATTCGCCCTTGGTGTAGAGGGCAACGCCGCGATCCCAGTCCGAAGCCACGGCGGTCAATGCCGTCACAAGAATGAGTAAGATTGCCGCTTGAGAGCGATTTACTGCGAGTCGCATCAGGCTAAATTATTGCACGGCTGCTTTGAGGTGTCGAAGGGATTCAAACGCAGGGCACAGCTCCCAACCGCTAGACATCACTGGCGGCGTCACGGTGAGGTGGTCTGTTCGCCTTAGCAACCCTTATGAGAAACCGTAGTGCTTCGTTCACTGAGTCCGCATCCGGGAAGACTTCTGCAACGTCAGGTTCCAACCGGACCACTGACCCCCCGAAACTCTTACGGCCGGAACCGAGCTTTCTTACACGCAAGCTTTTCAGATCATATTCTGGCCGAAGCTCATCAATCATTTCGTTGTCAGTTTTCTTCATACTCTTTTCGCTCCTCGGACGTTACCTCCCTCGAGCTTATGATGCGAATGGTATCGTCTGCTTCCGTGTACGACACCATCAGTAGCCTACCTTTGTCAGACTCCCCGACAATAATATAGCGATGCTCCAGCTGGGAATGATCCGGATCATAGAAGTCAACGTATAGCGCGTCTTCAAAGACGGTCATCGCCTCGTCGAATGAGACTCCGTGCTGTGATGAATTGGCCGCCGCCTTCACAGGATCCCACTCGAATTCCATCGGCCATAGTATAACATCTCCCATACCGCTCGCGGCCTCGACACCCGTCGTAGTTTGTGTAATCTTAGTGTGGAATCCCCCTAGAATATCTTGAACAGTTCTGTCACTTAGTTTTCGTTGGTCACTTATCCAGAGTCTGAGCAGAATAGTTAGAAGCAGCGCCTTCTAATGTCGCAAATCTGGAAAAGAAGCGAACCTGACTTTAAGATAAGGGTGATGTCCGGCTGCGTTGGTCGTCTCTAGATTCGCTAACCCTCTGTTTGACAGTCGCCGTTCCCGGCGCGTATGTTCCAGTCTTGCCCCGTCTGCCCGATCTAATAATGGGGACTGAACTCAATGGAAACGATACCTGCGCACGGCGGCCGTCTGGTTAATCGCGAGCTGGCCGGCGTCGAGCGAGAGACAATGCTCGAACGTGTGCCGTCAATGCCGCGAATCAACCTGCGGCCGCGCGAAATCTCCGATCTCGAGATGATCGCAAACGGCGCATTCAGCCCGCTCGAAGGCTTCATGTGCGAAGACGACTACATCGCAGTGCGTGGCAACATGCACCTTGCAGGCGGGCTGCCGTGGACCATTCCGGTGACGCTCTCGGCTTCAGAAGAGCGCGCGCGCAGCCTGGCCGAGGGCTCCGACATAGCGCTGTACTCGCCCGGCGATCACCTGTTGGGAGTCTTGCACCTGCGACAGAAGTTCCATTACGACAAACAACGAGAAGCCGAACGTGTTTATCTGACGACGGACGCGGCGCACCCGGGCGTCAGCGCGCTCTATGAGCAAGGCGAGTGGTTGCTGGGCGGACCGATCAGCTTGCTGAACCGGCCGAAGAACGCTGCGTTTCCAGACTATAGGCTGGACCCTGCGGGCACGCGTGATGCCTTCAAGAAGAAGGGTTGGCGGCGAGTGGTCGCGTTTCAGACTCGCAACCCGATCCACCGCGCTCACGAATACATAGTGAAGTGCGCGTTGGAAACGGTGGACGGGTTGTTGCTGCACCCGCTCGTGGGCGAGACCAAATCAGATGACATCTCCGCCGAAGTGCGAATGCAGTGCTACGAAACGATGCTCGAGCATTACTTCCCGCGGACGCGAACGCTGCTTGCGGTGAATCCGGCGGCGATGCGCTACGCCGGACCGCGCGAGGCAGTCTTTCACGCGATCATCCGCAAGAATTATGGTTGTACACACTTCATTGTCGGGCGCGATCACGCGGGAGTGGGCACCTTCTACGGAACTTACGACGCACACTATATCTTCAACGAATTCGATGCCGAGGCGCTGGCGGTGACGCCGATGTTCTTCGATCATTCGTTCTACTGCCGGCGTTGCGAAGCGATGGCTTCGAACAAGACTTGCCCACACGATTCGGCGGAGCACGTAACGCTGTCGGGAACCAAAGTGCGGGAGATGCTGTCGCGCGGCGAGATGCCTCCGCGGGAGTTCTCACGTCCGGAGGTGGCAGCCATATTGATCGCGGCGATGAAATGAAATGGTCCGTAGTCCGTAGTCAGTAGCCCCGAAGACCGTGATCACTACTGACTACTGACTACGGACTACGGACTACGGACTACTGACTAATGACTACTGACCCTTTTATTGATACGCCCGAGAAGTCTAGGTATAATCCGACTGCAGCTAAAAGCCCTCTGGGAAAAAGGGCCGCCGGAGACCCAACCTCATGACCAGGTGCGACAACTGCGGGACCAACAACATAGACGGTAGCGAGTACTGCGATGAGTGCGGGATGAAGCTTGACCTGGCCGCGCTGCCGCGCTCGCGCAAGCGCGACGCTGCGCCGATCTATCAGCCGCCCAGCGCCGTCGAAGGCGAGCCTATCGGCTCGAATACCATGGATGGCCCATTGCCGGCGCCGCCTTCGTTCACGACTTCGACTAGCGTCCCGAAGCCCGCCACCCCGGCACGCGAGCGCAGACCCGCAGTCGATTCGCGGGTCAGCAACCCAAATGCGCGGCGGGGTCAAACGAATGAACGCTCTGGGCCAGCATTCAAATCGAATGAGCAGCGAGCCGACCATTCCGTACCGGCGCCCTCGCCGCAGACCTTCGCTCTCTCCTCGCCGCCGCATACCGGTCAGCTTGAGGCGGAAATCGCGGCGATTCAGGAGCGGGACGCGTCGCGGGCAATGGCCAGGCTCATAATCGAGCGCGGCGGCAGAATCGGCAAAGAGTTTCCAATAGCCGGCATTGAGACCAATATCGGCCGCTGGGACGCAGACAGCGGCATCTTCCCAGACGTAGACCTGGATGAAGACGATAGCGAGGCAAAGATCTCGCGCAGACATGCGCGCATCGTCAATCACAACGGCCAATACTTCATCGAGGACCTGGGTTCGACCAACGGCACTTTTGTGAATCGAGGGCGAAGGCTGCTTCCCGGCAAACGCCATATGCTCCAGAATGGCGATGAAGTAATAGTCGGCAAGACGTTTTTGAAGTTTCAGATTCTCAAATAAGACGGTTCCTGGTTTCTAGTTCTTGGTTTCTGGTTCTGATTTCCAGTGGCGGTTCACAGTTTCAAGTTCCCTCGAACCAGGAACTAGAAACCAGAAACTAGTTTATGTTCTGTTCTGAATGCGGCAGTCATTTGCAGCCGGGAGAGCCACTCTGTGCAAAGTGCGGAGCCACGCATGACCCGATGCCGCTGCCACCTCGGCCAGTCGTCCTGGAAGCGCGCAGCGTAACGGGCGAGGATCGTATGCCTGATTCGAAGAAGTCCAAACAGATGCCGAGCCAGCAGCTCGAACCGGGAACGCTGCTGCTCGACAGGTATTCGATCGTCACCCGCGTCGGCGGCGGCGGGATGGGTTCGGTGTACCAGGCGCGCGACAAGCGGCTGGCCGACCGATTGTGCGCCGTCAAAGAGATGATCGAGATGTTCGCCGATCAGAGCCAGCGCGCTAAGGCAGTCGAAGACTTCAAGCGCGAAGCGGAAGTACTCGCTCAGCTCGATCACCCCTCGATTCCTACGGTATTCGACTACTTCATCGAGGCCGGCAGATACTACCTGGTTATGCGATGGATAGGCGGCGGCGACCTCGCCGAGCAACTGCGTATGCGCGGCGGCATGGCCGATGAAGCCATCGTCTGCAAGTGGGCGGTTCAGATCTGCGACGTGCTTCACTACATACACACCCAGAAGCCGCCAATTATCTATCGTGATCTCAAGCCCGCTAATCTGATGCTGGACGACAAGACCGGTCGAGTCATGCTTGTCGATTTCGGAATCGCTCGCATCGTGCGGCCCACGGAAAAAGGTGTGACCGCGATCGGAACGATGGGCTACGCGCCGCCCGAGCTGTTCGCCGGCAAGGTCGAAGCACGGTCTGACATCTATTCGCTGGGCGCGACCGTTTTCCACATGCTGACCGGGTCGGACCCGCAGGACAATCCGCTGCTGATCTTCGATTTCAGCAAGAACCCGCGGCCGCGCCAGATAAATCCGAACATCACGCCGGAGATGGAAAGCATCTTGATGAAGTCGGTCACGCACAAGCCCGAAGACCGGCATGCTTCTGCGCTGGAGTTCATGCGCGCGCTTGAAGCTCACAGCGCGCACCTCGCAACGCATCCAAGGCCGGAGACCGCGCGGCCCCACACGGTTTCGCCTCGCCCGTCTCGATCCGGTCCGCCGGCGTCACCCTCGCGTGGGGGATCGGTGCCCGGGCCAACCGGTCAATCGCCTTCGCAGGTTGCGCCCGTGATGGAGTGGGTGTTCTGCGGGCACTGCGGCGAAAAGATTGGCTCCGATGATGTTTTCTGCGCTCACTGTGGCTCTCGTCAGCCGACTCCCGGAAGTCCAGCCGTTGCAGGCGGCGGCTACGTGGGGGCAGGAGCGCCGGGGCGGATCACCGCCCAGCTTGTGATAGTGGGCACTAACGACATGGTGAAGCCGTTTGTGATTGACAAAGAGAGCGTGCTGATAGGTCGCACCGACCCTCACACCGAGATTTTTCCCGAGGTCGACTTGACCATGTACGACCCGGAAACGAAAGTGTCGCGCAAACACGCGAGAATATACCGGCAGGGCGAGCAGTTCGTGATTGAAGATCTTGGCTCCGTGAACGGAACGATAGTCAACTCGGTCACCGGCAGCTCGGTGCGGCTAAACGCCAAGGCTCCGCGCGTGCTGTCGGCCGGCGATGAGCTGAAGCTGGGCGGTACCACCTTGAAGTTCATGTTGGCCTAAGCGGGCGGCGCCGGGAGTTGTTCAGACCCTGTTATCCAATTCCATGACGAAGTTCTGCCCATACTGCGGCAATCAACTCAACGCGCGATCGAAGTTCTGCCCGCAGTGCGGCAGGGCGAAGCCCGAACGTCAGCGGCAGGCGGCGGTTGGGGTCGATGTCGCGGTTGAACAATCCCGTGCGCGAACGACCAGCAGTTCCGCCGCGGCCGATTCCGCGGGGCTTCAGCGCAACCTTGAGCGCCCACCGCTGGTCAACCGTGCGTCCACTCCGCGCATCGAGGCGCTGCCACGTAGGACGGTCGTAACTTCGCGGTCCAACGGCGCCGCGCGCGCCGTCGGGCGGCGTTACGCGCCTCCAACCTACGCGCAAATAGGCGCGTTTGAACAAGCGGGATTCGGACTGCGCTACGCTGCCTGGATGTTTGATTTCTTGATCACGCTGATTGCGATCATGGGCTTCACGTTCGCGGTGACTGCCGCAAGCCGGCGGTCAGTGGTTGGCTCGAATGCTGACCTGTTGATCGTAGCAGGTCTGACCCTGCTGTTGTTGGTACTCAACTTCGTAGTGCTTGCCGGCAGAGGAGGCCAGACTGCCGGCATGCGCATCCTCGGGATCTACATCGTACGAGTTGATGGCAAGCCCTTTACATTTAAGCAGGCAACAGTGCGGCACCTGATAGGTTATCCGCTCTCGATGGCTTCGTTCTTCCTTGGCTTCCTGTGGATGTTGTGGGACCCGCAGCAACAAGGCTGGCACGATAAGCTTGCGCGCACTATTGTGGTAATAGCGAAATGAGGAGTGATGCGTGAAACGTGATGCGTGATGCGTGATGCGTGATGCGTGACCGGATGAGTCTGATTAAAGCGCACTTCGACTGTCGGTCCGGTCACGAATCACGAATCACGAATCACGGTTGGTTTTAACTATGTCAACATTCGTCATTCGATCAAAAGACTACGAGCCTTCCATCGTGAAGCTCGACAGGATGAAGCTCACCATCGGGCGTTCCTCCCGCAACGACATCTGCATAAGCGACCCGTTCGCCTCGCGGCTGCACGCCGAGATCAGACGCGAGAACGATCAGGTGTCACTGGTCGATAACGGCAGCGCCAACGGTACGTTCGTAAACGGGCAGCGCGTCACCGCGCCACTGCGGCTCCAGCCCGGCGACGTGGTTCGCATAGGCGAAACCGAGATCGAATATGCCTCCAGCGAGCAAGGCATGCTTTCTGGCGCAACCGTCTATCTGGCAGGTCCGGCGGCAGAGTCGCTTCCGGCCGACACCATAACTTCGCCCATCCCCTCGCGCTCGACAAGCGACTTGATCTCTTCCATAAGATCGGGAGCGATCTCCGGTGAAGCGCGCTCCAGTTCGGCCGCTCGCACTGCTCTCAAGCCCGAGCTGCCGAGCCGTGATCTGCTCAGCATAGTTTCTCAGGTGGGAATAGCACTTCTCCCTCGCACCTCTCTGGAAGACACGCTGAAGATGACCATCGACCTGGTCTTTCAGGCGATACCCGCCGAGCGTGGATTTCTGTTCTTAAAAGAAGACGGCGAGCTGACCTGCAAGATCGCGCGCGGCGCCAGTGAAGCCGCGCTGCCGACGGCGTCACAAGTGCAGCTCAGCAGATCGATAACCAACAAGGTCCTTAGCGAGGGAGCTTCGGTGCTGACCTCCGACGCCATGCACGATCCGCGGTTTCAAGCTCAGCATTCAGTCGTGCTCAGCCAGATAAGATCGGTGATGGCTGTGCCGCTTGCCTCGGGTGAAGAGATTTTCGGCATGGTCTATGTGGACAACCCGTTCAACAATCGCTTCAAGGAAGAAGACCTGAAGGTCCTGACGACCATCGCATCGGTCGCTTCCATCAAAATCGAAAACGACCGATTGCTGGACGAACGCTTGGAAAAGCGGCGAATGGAAGAAGAGCTCAAAGTAGCGTCTGAGATCCAGATGCGGCTTCAGCCTTTCGCGCCGCCCAAGATTGACGGCTGGGACATGACCGGCGTGTCGTTCCCCTGCCGCGAGATCGGGGGCGACTATTACGACTTCATTCACCGCAAACGCGACAGTCACCTGATCGTGGCGGTTGGCGACGTGTCCGGCAAGGGAACCGGCGCGGCGCTGTTGATGTCGTCGCTGCACGCAGCCGTTCGAGCGCAATCACA
Source organism: Acidobacteriota bacterium (assembly GCA_038040445.1). Classification (NCBI taxonomy): domain Bacteria; kingdom Pseudomonadati; phylum Acidobacteriota; class Blastocatellia; genus Candidatus Onstottus; species Candidatus Onstottus frigus. The sequence continues at coordinate 34,687 of JBBPIG010000039.1, forward strand.
AACGCGAGCGACGATTAGCGAAGTGATGGGCGAGATCAATCAATACATATTCGAAAACTCGCCGTCCAACAAGTTCCTCACTCTGTTCTACGGCGGGCTTGATCCTCAGAATGGAACGCTCACCTACTCGAACGGCGGTCACAACGCGCCGATGCTCGTGCGGACGTCGGGCGATGTCGAGCGGCTCGACACCGGAGGGCTTCCGATAGGGATGATGCAAGGGGTCGCATATGAGGAAGCTTCTATCGTGTTCCAGCCTGGAGACGTGCTTGTAATCTACAGCGACGGAATCACCGAATCGATCAATGAGCGCGATGAAGAGTTCGACGAGGAGAGACTGATCGAAGTGGTGAAGAACAATCTCGGCCGCTCGGCGTCGGGCATCCGCGACCGGATAGACGAAGCGTTGTCGCGATTCGTGGGAACGACTGCGCCGGTTGACGACATGACGCTGATGATCATCAAGCGCAACGATACCGGCTTCGAGGATAGCGAGCGGACGATGCGGACGTGAGCGACGCCCCGAGGTTTGGTCTTCCCTCATAACCCCTCAACTCAATTGGAATCGGGGGATTTTCCATTTTCCATTTTCCATTTAACATTTGTCTATTTGTCTATGACAAATGCAAAATGGAAAATGGAAAATCGGTTCCGACTATGGCGACGGCAGCGCTTATCAACCCGGAGATAAACATAGTTCCCCTTGCGAACGCCGACCTCGCTGCCCTGGAGAAGCTCTTCGACGAAGAGTGCGCCGAGTGGCTCGATCTGCTGAAGTGGGACTACAAGGGCGCGAGCATGTTGATTCGGGACGTTACGCGCCAGCGTCAACTGCTTGGCTTCGTTGCAATGAGCGGCAACGCCACCATTGGTTTTGCCTACTACGTGATCGAAGGTTCGCGTTGCTCTATCGGCGACATCTATGTGTCCAGGCCCTGGCGCGGCATCGGTGTCGACCGGGAACTGGCGGCTGCCGTCTTGGACAGGCTCGATCGGCTCCCTCGATTGCGCCGGATCGAAAGTCAGTGTGTCGGCATTGGCAACTATGAAGCGGATGCTTTGTTCCAGACTCGCGGCTTCGAGCGGCTGGAACGCAATTACATGTTGCTCGAGCTGGGACCTGATAAGAACAGTGGTCCCAGGGCAGACTCAACCGGCATTTCACTCAGGCAGTGGCAACAGATCGACTTTGGAGACGCCAAACGGGTAATAAATCGCTCATACCGTGGGACGCACGACAGCCGTATCAACGGCCAGTATCGAACCGAGGAAGGGTGCGGCGAGCTTCTGACCATACTCACCGACCACATATGGTGCGGCGATTTTTTGCCGCAGGCGTCGCGGGTGGCGTTTCGCCGTTCGGATGCGATGGCAGGTGTTCTGATTGCGTCGCGAGTATCGAGAGGCGTCGGTCACATCGGACAGATCTCGGTTCTCCCGGCTCACCAGGGTCGAGGCATCGGCCGCCTGATGATCGCAAGCTCGCTATCAGAATTCCGCCGAATGGGCTTCAAGTCGATCACGCTGGCCGTAACGGGGGCAAACACAAAAGCGTTTCACTTGTATGAAACGTGCGGCTTTCGCACGATCCACAGTTTCCCGGTGTTTTATCGCGAGAAGAAGTGAAGGCTGTCCCTGGTCCAACGCCACTCATCTGTCTCATTCCCGACCCAAGAATATTTCGAGAAAACTGAATTGATCGCCTTGCGATTCGCGTCATGCTTAGTGGCGAACAAATTGGCGCCGGGTATTTGCTCAAGTTAATCGTCGTTCTTCGTTATCCGTTAAGCTGGCTGTCGGTGAGCTTTCGGTGCCAACCGACAACCAGCCGATCGCTTCAAGGTGTTTAGACAAGGCCGTGTCTCTCGCACCAAGGAGGTTCTGCATGCGTGCTTCTAAGGTTGTCTCCCCGCATCGCTTTGCCGGCTCCTTCAAGACTTTGACTGCACTGTTCTTTCGCCGGGTCCTCCAAAGAAGAGTCGTTTGCTTTGTGATCGCGTTTAACCTCCTTCTGTGGCCCGGGCCGGGTCTCGCTGGCCTGAACGTTCTAAGCCTGGCCTCACAGGCACTCAACCTGCTAGGGGGTGTCCACAGCTACGAGGCCTTCTTTCTCAGACGACTCTTTTCTCAATCCCGTATCAAGCCGCGCCGCGAGACGATGGCGGATCGCGCCTCGGCAGTCGCGCGCATTCGGATAAGCCCCGTCAAATTTGTCGGATACGAAAATGAGGGCGTGACGTTTACTGCTTTGCCGACGGACTTCCTTGAGCGCAGCGTCGAGGGCGTTAAGTTCACCTGGGAGTCTTCCAATCCCGAGAAGTTGGAGATAGACGACGCTGGACGAGCAAAGTTTCTTCAGCCGGGGCTCGCTCGTGTAATTTGCAGAACCGGGTCTGCTTCAGCGACAGCAGCCGTGCTGATCAGGCCTAATCATCGGCCGGTTCAGTCCGATGATGACTGGCGCAACGATCAGAAGCGTCTGGACGCGAGCGGAAACATAGTCGGCGCGTTGGGCGGCCCCCAGTCTGGTGTTGCGTCTGGCGTTGCGTCAGCCGGATCGCTGCTTAGCTCACTGCTCGATAAGCTGATGCCCACCGCCTACGCCCAGTCTTCAACAACCGATCTGGCCTATTCCGAACTGTGGAGCGAACCGCGCAACCTTGTCGGCTCACCGCGGGACCGGGCAATCGAATCGACTGCGATGGGAACGGTGCTTCCCGAAGGCAGCAACTTCAAGTGGGCAGCCCCGATCATCGAGCTGGGTGGCCGCGGGATCGGCGCCAGCCTCACTCTGTCTCACAACAACCGGGTCTGGTCGCGGCGCGACAGTCGAGTCGCATACGATGCGATCTCGGGCTGGCCCGCGCCGGGATACTCGCTCGGCTTTGGAAGAATCGTGGTCTACGACATGGGCGTTACCTGCAAATTCCTGCTCGTAGACCCGGACGGCACGCGTCACTATCTTGGGGCTGGAACATACGACGGTATCGGGTACGCGTTAGGCGGGCCAATTGAGACTTCTGACGGCACGCATATCGTTTACTCGGGCAACGGGCGCGACGGCGGCGGCTTGCGTTATCCTGACGGCACGACCGTTGAGTTTACCAAGATCAATAATCGCTTGCTGCCGGCGACGATCTATGACAGCAACGGCAACTATGTTCAGGTCGCGTACAAAGACCTGGAGGCGGAAATATATTCCCCTGTCGCGATCGATTACGTCACCGATACTCTCGGGCGGAAGATTCAATTCGTATACGACTCAACCGGCAAGCTGATCTCGATCACAGCACCCGAGTTTGGCGGGACGAGTCAGAATCCGGTGACTCGAACGCTGGTTCAGTTCGACTACCAGATCGTCACCACCAACGGCGCCTTCAGCGGGTTGACCGTCGAGCGCGCCACCGGGGGCAGCATCGTCGCGCTCAAGCACATCCACTTCCCCGCGACGAGCACGGGTTATAAGCCGGCTTACTCGGTCTACGGAATGATCACCAGTGTGTCTGCGCGAAGACAGATGACATCGAGCACTTGGCCACCCGGCAGTCCTCCGTCAATCACTGACGGAGTCGAGAGCGCCGCAGTGTCGTTTAACTATCCGGCATCCGGGCCGCTGTCGGACGCGCCGGCCTTCACGCAACGAACCGAGACCGCGGTGAACAGTCCCAGCGCGGTTTATTCCTATTCGACCTCTACTGACACGACCGCTCAGACGATGACCTTCACCATCGCACGTCCCGACTCGACTACATTGGCGCTCACTCGCTCGACGAACGCATCATCGCCCGCCAACGGGAGGGTCGTTCAATCGGAGATCAAGCTGGGCACGAGTTCGCTGGGCAAGAGCGTGCTCGCTTATGTCAACGATGGGGGCGGCTCAAGGCAGGTTCAGTCGGTGACCAGCTACGACGACACGGGCGCGCCGGTGAAGATCGACTTCGACTACGATCAGTACGGCAACGTGACCAACAAGCGCGAGTACGGCAACCAGATCAGCGGCGCCTGGCAAGTGCGAAGGCGGTCGCACTTGACCTATGGAATTGCTTATCAGCCTCGCGAGGTTGTTACGCTGGTTGAGATATTCGACGCGCTGCAAAACTCCAGTGACGCCGACGACGTTTTGATAGCCAAGACCAGTTACGCTTACGACAACTACGCGGCGATGGGAGGAATGGAGGACTACGGAGGAGGCGCCGATCCGCCGGGTCATTTCATCGGGTGGAATACGAGCTATACAACGAGGGGCAACGTCACGGGGGTGACCGAGTGGACCGATCTTCAGGCGGGTACGACCGTTCAACATCTGGCGAAGATCGACATCTTCGGGAACGTCGTCAAGGCTCAGGTGTCTTGTTGCCAGGAGAAAGACCTGACCATCGCTGAGGAGACCTTGTGGTCTCAAGCCGAGGAAGAAATGAGCGGTGATCCTAACGGCGCGCACACGACCACTTCGACCGATTACGACTTCAACACCAGCCTGGCCGCCTCGCACACGAACGCAGCCGGTTTGACTACCGAGATCGGCTACAACGCGGCGCTCCAGCCTTCATACGCAATGCTTCCGACAGGCGCGAGCGCTAGTGCGGGCTTCGACTATGGCAATCTGTCGTCGAGCTCGAGTGTGACCTATGACGATCTGGGCACGCAGAAGACAATCACCAACACCACGCAATACGACGGGTGGGGCCGGGTGATCTTTACCGTGGCGCCCAACAGCGCGCGGGTGAACACGACCTATGACGCGATGGGTCGGGTGATCAGCCGGACGAATCCGTTTCAATCGGGAGGCACGCCGGGGCCGGTTACCACGATTCAATACGACCTGGCCAACCGGGCGGTGATAACGATGCTGCCCGGAGGCGACATCGTGCGAAGCGATTACAGCGGGAGCACGGTGACCGCAACCGATCAGGTGAATCGCAAGATCAAACGGGAGACGGACGGGCTGGGGCGGTTGATCAAAGTCACCGAGCAAGATCCGGCTGGCGCGCTGACTCAAGAAACTACATACACCTATAATCTTCTGGACAAGCTGAGCGGGGTGAATCAAGGCGGGCAGCTTCGCAGCTACAAGTACGACGCGATGGGCAGGCTGTTGTTCGAGAAGATCCCCGAACAGGCGGCTACGATCAACGACGGAACGGGAACGATGTGGTCGTGTAAATACTCGTACACCGAGTATGGCGCGGTGGCGACGAAGCAAGACGCGCGGGGCGTGGTGACGACGTACGGCTACGACGCGCTGCACCGCCAGACTTCGATCAGCTACAACACGGCGGGCGCTCCGGGGGTTGCGGCGACAGATA
>JBBPIG010000040.1 GCA_038040445.1 Acidobacteriota bacterium
GCGTGCCGTCCGGGTCTACGAGCAGGAATTTGCAGGCGAGGTAGCCACCAACGCCAAGGTCGTAGACCACGATTCTTCCAAAGCCTAGCGAGTATCCCGGCGCGGGCCAGCCCGAGATCGCATCGAAAGCGACTCGGGTATCGCGCCGCGACCAGACCCGGTTGTTGTGAGACAGAGTGAGGCTGGCGCCGATCCCGCGGCCACCCAGCCCGATGATCTGGACTGCCCACTTGAAGTTGCTGCCTTCGGGAAGCACCGTTCCCATCGCAGTTGATTCGACGGCCCGGTCGCGCGGTGAGCCGACAAGGTTACGCGGTTCGCTCCACAGTTCGGAATAGGCTAGATCGGTTGATGAAGACTGGGCGTAGGCGGTGGGCATCAGCTTATCGAGCAGCGAGCTAAGCAGCGATCCGGCTGACGCAACGCCAGACTGGGGGCCGCCCAACGCGCCGACTATGTTTCCGCTCGCGTCCAGACGCTTCTGATCGTTGCGCCAGTCATCATCGGACTGAACCGGCCGATGATTAGGCCTGATCAGCACGGCTGCTGTCGCTGAAGCAGACCCGGTTCTGCAAATTACACGAGCGAGCCCCGGCTGAAGAAACTTTGCTCGTCCAGCGTCGTCTATCTCCAACTTCTCGGGATTGGAAGACTCCCAGGTGAACTTAACGCCCTCGACGTTGCGATCAAGGAAGTCCGTCGGCAAAGCAGTAAACGTCACGCCCTCATCTTCGTACCCGACAAACTTGCCGGGGTTGATCCGAACATGAGCGACCGCCGAGGCGCGATCCGCCATCGTATCGCGGCGCGGCTTGCTGCGGGATTGAGAAAAGAGTCGTCTGAGAAAGAAGGCCTCGTAGCTGTTAACACCCCATCGCACGCTGAGCGCCTGTGAGGCAAAGCTGAAAATGTGTTGGGTAACGAGACCCGGACCCGGCCACAGAAGGAGGTTAAACGCGACCGCACAGCAAACGACTCTTCTTTGCAGCGCACGCCGGAACAACGCGGCGGACCATGCCTTGATGAAGCCAACAGAGGGCAGCGGAAAGAAAGCGTGAGAGGGGCGCATGTTGAACCTCCTTGCCTCGGGCGACGCACACTCGCCGGGAAGCCGCAGAGCGATCCCTGCTGGCTGCCGGTCGAAACGCCGAGATCATCGACAGCCAGCCTTTACCGACAACAAAGAATCATTCTGATTTGTGACTGCCTCTCGCCCAATTCGCCTATCGCCTACTTTGCATGACGCGAATCAAAGTCGGGACAATGCAATTCTCCAGAAATATCTTGCATTTGTTTAATGCCTGGCGTTTTGAGTCGCCTACCCGATCTTGCTCAACTTATTTTTGTACAGACGTGAAGCCATACTGTGATCGGGCGGATATTCGAAAGCGAACTCAAAAAAGCGAGTGATCGTCAGACAGGCCGCGTATATGCCCTCAGCACCATGCTCGATGGCGGCGATGATCGCCTCGATCAAGCACTGAATCGGCCGGCACCCTTCTTCGCTCTCAATTTGCTTTATGAGACGCACATTTGTTTCGCGGCGACTCTCTGTTTTGTCTTCGACGATAGCCTTGACTGCTTCGCCAATGACCAGTAACCACATCGCCGCAGCGTGAGCCTCACCGACTCGCAGGTTGAAAACCAACTCCTGGATTTCGCTTTCAGGGAGAACAAAACCCTTCGGATATTTCTCCCTCAGCGATTTACTACTTGCACTTCTGCGTGGTTCTTTCATACAGATGGCCGCCCTTTGCAGAGGACGTAATCAGGATAGACGAAGCCTCGAGCGCCCATGATGCGCTCACGGTTTTGCGACGGTCATGAAGCCGTCTATGATCAGCATTGATTTCATATCGCGAAGGGCCTACTATGCGGAAAAAAAGGAGACGGAACGCAACGCGATTAGGACCTCCTGGGCAGTCGGTCCTCGCCACGAAGCGTACCCTCTCTAGCCGCTAAAGGGGAAGCTTCAAACTTTGTCGCGCGCTCATGGCGCTGAGCGCGCGCCAGCTTATTCCGTCGAGCAGTTGACGACCTGCTTGAAACTCCGTTACTTCCTTCAATAGATTGTGTTCAAAGTAGCTCGTCTCAGCGATTAGTATCCCTTCATAAAAAAGACCCCTTCCAGTGAAGAATGTCTCATTCGGCAGAGCAAGATATAACACGAGCGGTGGCGGGTCAACGCAAGATGTCACATTTGTCACGATTTGTTTGGAATCCACTAATCGGGATATTGTCGCAGCAGGCAATGCTTGCAAACACGGTATGTCTTGTCGAAAGCGGCATTCTGTAGCCCGCGTCGAATAGTTCTTATTGACTAACTGTCGTCGCAACCAATCGCGGCTGAGGTGAGGTGTGCCACCTCATCGGGCGGCACTCTACTACAGTCGCGTACTCATTGCACCAAGAATTTCTGTTTCGGTCGTAATGTCTGAGTCAACGCCGATGAAGTCAAAGTGCAATGAGGGAGCGGGCATGGATTTTCGATTTTGAATCTTTCGATTTTGAATCTTCAACTCTTCGGGCGTAGAATCCAAATCCCGGAATCCAATTCGAGAATTTCAGGTCGATGGCAAAGATCGTTCTGGTATTGTTGCGCGCTGGCAAGCTGTGGCTTGCAACGCTCAATGTTTCCTTGAGCGCCGTGCTTGACCTTGACGGCAGCGGCGGCAGCGAAGACCGATCGGGCCCGGGCTAGGTGCGATGCAAGCCGCTGCAAGTGTCCGTCACAGAACAAGCTATCTGAGTTGGCTTTGCTCGCTGCATTTTTGTTACAATAAGCGGTCATCGCAGCGTTCTATAGTTCGGTGAGAGGCAAAACCCCGATAGTCGGAGCAAATGAATCAAGCTGTAAGCGCGCCTGGTCGGTGGTTTCGCGGGGTGTCAGCCCACCGATCAAGCTGTTAGCGTTTGGAAATGCTCAAGCGACTTAAGCAGCTAAGGAAAAGATCGAACCGAACTCAGCACTTCTAGGGAGCGTGCATTTCATCTATGAGCAAGCGTGTTTTTCGGGCAATCGCGGCACTCGTAGTCACAGTCCTCAGTTGGCCAATCAGTGGGCGAGTCGCCTTCTTTCAGCCGCTCGTCTCCGCAAGCCGCAATCAGAACGTAACGGTCGAGCAAGTTCTCATTCGCGGTAATCGCCGTATTCCAGAATCGACGGTCAAGATCTGGATCGGCACTCGCGAGGGCGATCCATACAACCCGGTTCAACTCGACCGGGACGTACGAGCGCTTTACGCCCAAGGCCACTTCGAAGATGTGAAGGTCTATTCGGAAGAAGGCACCCGCGGAGGCAAGGTCATAACCTTCGAGGTCAAGGAACGCCCTCTGCTTCTCGACATTAAGTACGAAGGGCTCAAGTCCGTCCAACAGTCGACTGTGCTCGAGGAGTTTCGCAAGCGCTCGGTTGGGCTTTCGAAAGAATCGCAGTACGACGCGGTCAAAGCCAAGCGAGCAGCCGCGGTAATCAAGGAACTCCTCGCGAACGAAGGCCGCCCCGAAGCGAAGGTCGAGCCGATTGCCGAGGAGATATCCAAGACCGCAGTCGCCCTGACTTTCAAGGTCGAAGAAGGACCGCGCTTCCGCGTCGCCGCCGTGGAGTTCGAAGGCAACAAGGTTTTCTCCAGTTCCCACCTGCGAAGCCAAATGAAGCTGGTGAAGCAACTCGGCATCTTCACCACCTTCAGTTCGAAGGACATCTATCACAAGGAGAAACTGGAAACCGATCTCGATCGGCTTCGAGTGCTGGTCTACGCGGACCAAGGCTACTTGAAGGCGCGCTTCGGTGAGCCTCGCGTCGAAGAAGTCGGCAAGGTCGGCACTTGGATCCCGCTGTTTGGTCATAAGGGACAGGGGTTGAAGATTGTCATCCCCATTGACGAGGGCCGCCAGTACCGAGCGGGCGAGATCAAGGTCGAGGACAATACGGAATTAACCGCCGACGAAATCAAGTCGGTCATAGGATTGAAGCCCGGCGACGTGGTTAAGGGCTACACCGTCGTGCAGAAGGGGCTCGACAACCTTAAGAAGGTCTACGGCTCTCGCGGCTACATACAGTTCAACTCCGGATTCGTGCCCGACTTCAAGGACGATCCGGCCGACATCGCCAAGGGAATCGTTGATATAACCTTCAGTGTGGAAGAAGGCAAACAGTACACGCTTCGAAGGCTCGAGTTTATAGGCAATACATTCACACGTGACAACGTAATGCGCCGTGAGGTGCTGTTGAACGAAGGCGAGCGGTACAACGAATCGATGTGGGACTTGAGCATACTGCGGCTGAACCAGCTCGGTTACTTCGACCAGGTAAAGAAGGAAGACGCGACGATCAACACCAACGAGAAGGAAGGCCAGGTTGACCTTACGCTAAAGGTACAGGAGAAAGGCCGCCAGCAGATCAGCTTCACCGGCGGTGTGTCGGGCATCGGCGGCTCTTACATCGGGATAAACTACTCGACCAACAATCTGCTCGGCTACGGCGAAGCGCTGTCGTTCAACGTGGCGACAGGGAACCTCCAGAAGATAGTCTCATTCGGTTTCACCGAGCCCTATATCAAGGGTCGGCCGATTAGTTTGGGGTTCAACCTCTTCTATCAGAACTATCAATTCATCGGGCAAGGCTTTGGCGCTGTAAACAATCAGAACTTTTTTGGGACCTTCGACGGCACTTCGCTGTTCACCCAGAAGACGGCCGGAGCTTCCGTCACCGCAAGCGCGCCGCTTAGCTATTTTGCCAAGCGGTTCCGAATGGGCAGGTTCATCAGGCTCGGTCTTTCTTATTCCTTCCAGACCACCGACATCGTTGACCCCGCGGTGAACAGAGACAGCGATCAGACCAACAACATCCTGGTGACATTTCGCCAAAGCGGGGTGACGCAGTCGACGATAGCCCCATCCATCTCGTACAACACGCTGAACTCCTCGTTGGATCCTACCAGGGGTACTTCCATAACGTTGGTGGCGGCTCTTACGGGCGGACCTCTCGGCGGCAAGGTGAACACCATCGCGCCCACCTTCGAGTACAAGTATTTCCGGCCGTTGTTCGCGGGCCGCGAAGCGCGCGCGCGAATCGAGGCGGGGAAGCCCACTCGCACTTTCGGTGTGCGCGTCTTGTTCGCACACATAGGCTCGTTCGGCACGCCGTTCCAATCGAACTCGCTGTCGTTCGTAGGGGGCACGCCGCTGTTCTCACGCTTCTTCCTCGGCGGCGAGCAAGACATACGAGGCTATAACATTCGGGGCATCGCACCTACTGCCCCGGTTCAAACGACGGTCACCACTCGCAACATACAAGCGGTCGATGGCTTCACTGGCCAGCGCCTCAAGGTGAAGAGGCCGGCGCAGTCAAACGGGAACTCCATCGCGCCCGGTGTGTTGGAACAATTTATCTTTGAAAACCGGGTCGACAACTCGGTGCCTAACTTTCCCGCTTTCATCGGCGGAGACACACAAATGCTGATCAACGTCGAGTATCGCATACCGATAATCGGCCCGCTTCAGTTCGCGCCCTTCTTCGATATAGGCTCGGCGTTCAACCTCCGGAATCTGTCGGATCAATTCGAGCGATCAGAGTTCCTACCCGCTCAGACGCTGGCTCTGGAAACCTTAAATCCGCGGGGCGAGATAGCAACACAGCGCCAGATTAGAAGGGCGACGCCGCCAGAGAGCCAGGGCGGATTGCCCCCGGGCTTCAGAACTGTGTTTATCCAGGGTGACAAGCAAGTGTCGAGGAATGTTCAGCTCTCCAACTCCGCGCACGGTATCTTTGACAACTACCGCTACAGCATGGGCGGCGAATTGCGCGTGCAGGTACCTGTCATCAATGTGCCATTCCGTTTGATATTCGCCTGGAACCCAAATGCCAGAACGGCGACGGAAGTTAATCCGTTTTTCTTCGAGCAGAAACGGGCGATCCGCTTTTCGGTTGGGCGGACGTTCTAGGCCCCGATATATTGTCGGTTGCCGCTTCTAAACACGAAAGCGGTGCTGCTATAATCAGGTTTTTGCAAACAGCCGCTGGCGCGTGCCGTCGGCGCGGCTCAACTAAAAAGAGGACAGGAGCATCTATGGTCAAGATTAAGCTAGCTGCTTTTGCAGCGCCGATGCTGTTGGCATTGACGGCAAGCGTTTCGGCCCAGCAGGCGATGCAGGCAGGAGTCGGCGCCGCGCTGCCTGACGGCAAAATTGCTGTCGTCAACACCCAGGCGTTCCCCGGCGGGATCGGCGAGTTAAAACAGAAATATGATCAGGTTGATAAACAATTCCAACCTCGGTATCAGCAACTCCAGACGGTCGAGAATCAACTGAAGCAGATGGAGAGCGACATCCAGACGAAGTGTCCTCAGTTGACCGCGGACAAGTGCCAGGAGTTACAAAACAACTACGCCGAGCTGAAGAGGAAGGGCCAGCGCGATTACGAAGACCTCAAGGCTGAATACGAAAAGGCGGTTGAGACGGCAACCAAGCCTGTTCGCGACAAGCTATATCAATTCCTGAATAACTACGCGACCCAACGCCAAATCATCCTGGTGATCAACCTTGCTGGCGCCGCTCAAAGCGGAACGCTTGCTTACTGGAACCCGGGCGCCGACATCACCGAAGACTTTATCGCCGAATACAACAAGGTGAATCCAGTCCCGGGCGCGGCTCCTGCCACGCAGCCCGCCAAGCCTGCGAAACCCTGATTGTTGCGACCCACGGAGTCACTTATGAAATCATACAAGTTTGCACTCGCCGCGCTCGCGTTACAGTTGGTTGGTGTTTCAGCTCTTGCCCAGCAGCCGGGCGCCGGCGCTCCGCAGAAACCAGCAGCGCCGCTTTTGCTTCCCAAGGGTAAGGTAGCGGTTGTAAACACCGCCGCGTTTCAGGAGCAGGTTCAAGAGTTCAAGCAAAAAATAGAGGCCCTCAACCGGCAGTTCGAGCCGCGCGTGAAAGAGGTCCAGGGACTGGCGGACAAGATCAACGCACTCGAGACGACGCTAAAGTCACAAAGCGGCGTTCTCACCCCGGCAAGAGTCGCCGAGATGACGGAAAGCCTCGGCACCATGAAGCGCGACTATCAGCGCAAGTCCGAAGACCTGCAGGCTGACGCAGGCCGGTTGCGCGACAAAGCATTCGAGCCGATCACAGGGAAGCTGAGCAAGTTCGCTGAGGACTATACGGCGAAGCGCGGAGTCGTGATGTTGATCGATCTTGCAAATGGAGTTCAGTCGGGCACCCTGCTCTGGTTCGACCCGCGATCAGATGTAACTCAAGACTTCATCAACGAGTACAACAAGGCCAACCCGGTGACAACGATTGCTCCAAAACCCGCCGCGAAACCATAAAGAAAGGCAAAAGTGAGAAGAGGCAGTTTTCTTCACTTTCGCCTTTTTCCTTTTTACTTTTGCCTTGTTGCTACTGCAGCGTGTCGAGCTTGCCAAGCCCGTAATCCTCTTCGTCCTTTACTCGGAGCATGTCAAGGATCAGCGCCGTATTGCTTGTGGTTTGAATCGTTCGGTCGTATGCCTCGCTCGTCTTCTCAAACTCGAAAGTCCCGTCCCCCGCGCCGGCAAACAAGCTGAGCGCCTTCCTCCCAAAATCAATTCCTGACTTTGCCCCAACGACCAGGCCTTCGTCAAAATGTATCTCGCCACACACCGCCGTCGACGTCACCTGTAGGACTCCCGACAGCCGGCTATTCTCGATGATCTGAATGATGTCGAAGAGATTCACATCGGCAAGATTCCCGGACAGGATCTTCTGCGAGCGTTTCGGAGGAGGCGTCTCGGTTAGGCGAACATCGCGCAATTGTCCGGTGACCGAGACTCTCGGATCAAGTCGCTTGGCCTCCAGCAGCCTTTCGTTCGCGCTTTCGACATCGCCTGCCGATATGTGAAGACTCGCGAGCGCCATGCAGTGTTGTGCAGCCTGATCCCGGCGGCCCGCGTCAATCAGGATCTCGCGGAGCTTCTCACGCAATCCAATGTGCCGCGGCGCGCTGTCAATCGCGCGCTCAAGCGTCTCAATCGCACGATTCACCATTCGATACTTCGCCAGCAAATCGGCGTCTATGATCGCGCTCTCTGGATCAGCCTCATTCGGATTGTTTTTAGCCATTGTCATCCCGATGCTCGTTCTCAATGCGGGGGTTGGCACCAGTCTAACATAGGCGGTCAAGCGCCAACATAGTCTTGTCAGAGAAGCATCGGTGGCCGGCTTTTGTGTCTTCGGGCCGGCGCTTATCGGCAGGGGCCACGCTCTTAACGGCTCTTGCAAGCCCGCTAGTTCCCACCAACTACGACGATTCCGCTCTTGTCGGCAAGCACTATTAGATCTTCCTTGTCGAACAGAAGGGTCTTGCCGGCAGTCACCTGAATCGCCGTGGAGCCGGCGCGAGCCATGTTCTCAATCGTCGGGAGTCCGATCACCGGCACGTCGAATCGCATATCCTGGTCAGGCTTCGCCATCTTCACCACGACGAACGGTTTGCCGCGAGTCACTTCGCCGGCGCGAACGATCACCGCATCGGTCCCCTCCATCGCCTCAATCGCAACAACGGCGCGATCCTTCACGGCAATCGTTTGACCCAGGTCGAGCCTCCCGATCTCGCGCGCGACTCCCAGACCGTAGTCGATATCGGCGCGCTCTTCTTTTGTCGGCGATCGGCGCGTCAGCACGGCTCGGGGCGCGAGGAGCGACTCGAGAAATGTGGTCGAGTCCACCAGCGTTATGCCTTCGCGGGCAAGCTCGTCGGCGACTGCGTTGATCAGACTGTCGGTGTTCTTCGTTGAAAGGCGAGCCAGCAGGCGCACCATTCGAAGATCGGGCAGCGCGTTGAGCCGGAATATCTGATGGTGCTTCACCTGTCCCGCCATGATCACGTGAGTGACCTCTTCGTTCTTGAACAAGCGAATGAGACGGCCAAGCTGACCTACGCCCATCCATTCAACCTTGGCGGCTCGCTGTTCTATCTCAGACGAGGTCTCTTCTTTGATCGCGGCGACTACCATCTCCACGCCTTGCTGGCGCGCGCCCTCGAGCACTAGAAATGGAAAGCGTCCGTTGCCTGCTATCAAGCCGTACTTCATACAGGAGTACTAAACACAAAGGCACAAAGACACAAAAAGGACACGGAGACATGTCCCTTCGTTTTTCTTTGTGGCTTTGTGCCTTTGTGTTTGATTTCCGTCGCTCCTCAATAGTCCACCCAATTGCCCTTCCCGTTTGCACGCGCCTTGCCAAGCAGATATTCCGCCGACGCCAAATCCTCTATCGCCAGCCCAAGCGACTTAAACAAAGTAATCTCATCCTGCGAAACGCGGCCGGGCCTGGCGCCAATCAGTAACTCGCCGATCTCTGCTCTGATGTGATCCGGCCCAATAGCTCCCTCGCGCAGCGCGAAAAGATAGTCGCCACCTTCATTGATCGTGGATTCGCGCCGATCGACAAACAGACTCGCCGCGGCCATTGTTGCGCTGTCAACTTCGCGCGTCGTTGGGATGCTCGAGCCGACAACATTCAAGTGCGCACCCGGTGAGACCCACTCGCGTTTAATGATCGGTTCCACGGCAGTGGTTGCCGTGACGATCAGGTCCGCGCCGCGAACCGCCGCCTCGACGCTGTCGACAGGCACTAACGGAAACGAGTACCGGACGCCTAACTCCTCAGCAAATTTCCGTGCGTGTTCAAACTTGAAGCTCGCTACTCGCGCGCGTTTGATGGTGCGCACGCAAGCCATAGCTTCGATGTGCGTGCGGGCCTGCACGCCTGAACCGATGATCGCAAGCTCAGCGGCATCGTCCCGCGCCAGAAGCTGCGTTGCCACACCGGAGACGGCCGCCGTGCGAATCGCTGTTATCGCCGAAGCGTTCATCAACGCCAGCAATTCACCCGTCTCCGCGCTGAAGAGCATCACGCTGCCCTGATGCGAATCCAGTCCTCTGGCTGGATTGCCCGCAAAGAAGCAAACAGTCTTTACCCCGTACCCAGCTCGCTCACCCGAGCGATACGATGGCATCAGCGCCATATCCCCGTCAGCGCCGGGCGGCGTGATCACCATGCGCAAAGGCTGATACACATCACCCTTGGCCAGGTCCGCCAGCGCCTCGGCCATGACCGGAACGCACTCGCGGATGGGAAGCAGCTCTTCAACTTCGGCGTGGGTCAGGATGAGAACCTTCATCGCTTCGTCACTCCGCGCTCTGATGTCTCAATAAACTCGACGAGGTAGTCTATTTCGGGCCAGCCGCTGAGGTCGCGCTTGATCGCTTCAACTGCCTGGCTAGTGTTGAGCTTCGCCGCCAGCAGCAAGCGGAACGCTTGAGCGATGCGGCGTATCTCTTCGCTGCCGAACCCGTGCCGCTTGAGTCCGAGAGTGTTCTGCCCGTAGCACCGCGCGTGATTGCCAACCGTGCGGGCGTAAGGCAGCGCGTCCTTGACCACAACCGAGTAGCCTCCGATGAAAGCGTGCCGGCCCACGCGGCAGAACTGATGTACACCCCCATAGGCGCCAATCGTCGCGTAGTCTTCGACGACCACGTGGCCTGCAAGTGTGGCTCCATTTGCAAAGATAGTGTGGGAACCAATGATGCAGTCGTGTGCGATGTGGACCTGAGCCATAAAGAGATTGTCTGAGCCGATCTCGGTCAGGTTGCCCCCCCCTTTGGTGCCGCGCTGCAGCGTGGTGAACTCTCGAAAGGTGTTGCGTTCGCCCGCGCGCAGCCAGCTCCTCTCCCCTCGATACTTCAGATCCTGCGGCGCCTGTCCCGCGGACACGAAAGGAAAGAAAACCGATCCGCTCCCAAACTCAGAAGGACCTTCAATCACGCAGTGGCTGGCGACTTGAACGTTGTCGTGCAAGACAACGTCATCGCCGACAATCGAGTACGGCCCAATGGAAACGTTGCGTCCGAGTTCAGCCTTGTGACTAATGATCGCGGTGGGGTGAATGGACACGTCGGGACGGACTCCTAGTCTTGGTCGAGTGGCGAGAAAGCGGCGCTCTTGATCTGATCGCTGCGCTCGACGAGGCTGCGGTCAACAAGAGACGATGAGATTAAGGCCTCCGCTACGATCTGCCCGTCAACATAAGCCTCACCGCGTAAGCGTATATAGCGCGGCCTGAGTCTCAGCACAGTCAACTCGAGCCGTAACTGATCGCCTGGCACCACTGGGCGGCGGAACTTCGCTCGGTCGATCCCGGTGAAGAACACGAGCTTCGATTCGCGGTCAGGCAGGTTCGCAAGCATCATCACCCCGGCCGTTTGCGCCATCGCTTCGACGATCAGGACGCCGGGCATCACAGGCGCCCCCGGAAAATGCCCCGCAAAGAAGGGCTCGTTAAGCGTGACGTTCTTGATCCCGACTACTCGCTTGCCGGGGTCATACTCGACTATCCGATCGACGAGCAGAAACGGATAACGGTGAGGCAAGATCGCCTGGATCTGAGTTGTGTCCAGTAGTGTTTCCATGTATTACCAAATCGTGGCGATGCCTGAAGCCTGAATCTGCCGGTCACGAGTTAGAAGAGGTAGATTTAAGTGTTGCCCCACATCTCGCGCCGCGCCTGTGCTATGTCCTCCTCGGTGATGTCCACGCCGAGATCGGCCCAGAGGCCTTTGACGCTGCGTCGCGGTTGTTTGTGTACGGTCGTTTCCTCGAAACCCTCAACGAAATCCAGAACCTTCTGCTGCTTCTCGGGAGGTACCGCTCGTAGCTTTTCAACAACAGTTTGTTCAATCGATTCGGTACTCATATCTCGCTATCCTCACCGCTTCCCCCTCGCGAAGTAACAATGCTTGGGCGTGGCCCTTGGACGAGACTCAGCGTTGATGACCGCACGACTCATTTCCCACGGACAAAACCTTCACTCTCGCTAGTAGTGATACTGGTTCTTTCACTGGCTTCTCCTCCATCTGATTCGACGCTACTCGGCATCGCGTGCCGAGTTCGGCGTTAAGGCCGCAACGGTCTTTTCCAGTTGCCTCAATCGCTCGGCTATTTCAGGAAGCTTCGAGTATAGCACCTGCGAACGCCGCCACGCATTGTAGTCCTGAATGGGTGTTCCGGCCACAAACCCACCAGCACGGACGTCTTTGGTCACGCCCGCCTGTCCGGTGATCGTAGCCCCGTCGCCTATCGTGATGTGCTGATTGGTTCCCACTTGACCGGCGATCACGCATCGCCGGCCGATACGAGTGCCGCCCGAAAAACCTGTCAGCGCCGCAACGACTGTGTCCTCACCTATATCGCAGTTGTGGCCGACCTGAATCAGATTGTCGAGCTTCACTCCACGCCGCAACACGGTGTCGCCGAAGCCGCCTCGGTCGATCGCGCAGTTGGCTCCGATCTCGCAATCGTCCTCGATGCGCACACGTCCAAGCTGAAGCAGCTTCACCTGGCCCCCGTCTTCGTCCGGAACGAAGCCAAAGCCATCCGCCCCAATCACCGATCCGGCATGAATGATAACCCGGCGGCCTATTTCGCAGTCGTGATAGATGGACACGTTCGCGTGAATGACCGAGTCATCGCCAATCCTGCACCGGTCGCCGATCACAACACCGGGATCTAGAGTTACGCGATCTCCGATCACCGCATCTTTTCCGATAGTAACTCGCGGATGAATCGAGAGATCCTTGCCAAGCACAGTTCCCTGCCCAACGATTACGCCGGCGCTCACGCCAACGGCTTTGTATTCCGTCTTATGCAATGCCTCGATCGCGCGAGCAAACGCAAGCTTGGGATTGGCGGCAACCAGCAGATTCCGCGGCGAGCCCGCAATCGGAGCGGATACGATGACCGCCGTAGCGCGGGATTCGGTTATACGAGCTGCATACGCGGGACTCGCCGCCAAAGTCACATCACCTTCAGACGCGAGATCGAACGGTCGAGCGCGACTGATATCGGCATCCGGCTCGCCTATCAACTCGGCCCCGACCAATTGTGCAAGCTCAGCCAGCTTGAGCATAGACATCGCGCTCCAGTCGTGTGGAGGGAGAGTTTCCCATGTGCGGGGCTCGCAAGCAACCTGCGGACTTTTATCATGAGTCCATTCCGGGGATCTTGACTCCGCAAAAATGCCGGTGTAGCTTGCGACTTCTCTTCAGTCTGGTTAATCTCGATACTTGCCGGAATCAATTCATTAGTTTCACGTTAGAGGCGATCATAACCCCAATGCTGAAGCGCACACCGCTCTATGAATCCCACGTTACACTTGGCGCTCGAATGGTTGAATTCGCCGGCTGGGACATGCCGGTTCAGTACACAGGACACGTCCAGGAACACTTGGCTGTCCGCGAGGCGGCCGGCCTTTTTGATGTTTCACACATGGGCGAGATCGAGATAAGAGGCGCGGATGCGCTATCTCTCGTTCAGCGTGTCACAACCAACGATGCGTCCAAACTCGAGGACAACCAGGTCCAGTATTCCACGATGACTAACGAAGAAGGCGGCGTGCTTGACGACCTGCTGGTCTACCGAATAAACGCGGACTATTTTCTGCTGATCGTCAACGCAGGAGGCGCCGATTCGGATTACGAATGGATCAAGAAGCACGTTGGCGCTTTGAGCACGGAAGTGCACAACACGAGCGATGCGTTTTCGCTCCTGGCGCTGCAAGGCCCGCGCGCCGAGCCCATCTTACAAGGACTGACCGATCACATGCTTGATCGCGTACCGTATTACTGGTCGCAGCGCGTTTTTGTGGATAGAGTTGATTGTCGCGTGTCGCGCACCGGTTACACCGGAGAGGACGGGTTCGAGATACTCTGCGACACACGCGACGCGCGCCACGTTTGGAATCGGCTGCTGGTAACCGGTCTCGATCAGGGACTCCTCCCTTGTGGTCTCGCAGCGCGTAACACTTTGAGGCTCGAGGCAGCGTACAGGCTTTACGGCCACGACATGGATCAGACAACAACGCCGCTTGAAGCCGGGCTGGGTTGGGTGGTGAAACTCGCAAAGGGGGATTTCATCGGACGCGACGCGCTTATGCGGCAGAAGGAAGACGGCTTGAAACGGAGGCTTGTTGGCTTCGAGGTACTGGACCGCGCGCCGGCTCGCGACGCCTATCCGGTCTTGATCGGCGAAAAACAGGTTGGGGTCGTCACATCGGGAAGCCCCGCGCCGTACTTAAAGAAGAACATCGGATTCACCTACTTCCCGACCGAGCATGCGGCGGTTGGCACAGAGTTCTTTGTCGTCGTCCGGGGACGTAACGTTCCCGCCCGCGTAGTCGAGACGCCTTTCTATAGGCGCGAGAAAACATTCGATTGATCATCGGGTTGGACCAACTTTCAGAGTCAGAACTCGACGGAGACAAAAAGATGTCAAATACACCGGAGGACCTCAGCTACACCAAAGACCACGAGTGGGTCCGCGTCAAAGGAAGCCAGGCGGCCGTCGGTATCACCGACCATGCTCAACAGCAACTCGGGGACGTCGTGTACGTAGAGCTGCCGAAGGTCGGCGACAAGTTCGAGGCATCTGAGCCCTTTGGCACCGTGGAAAGCGTCAAGGCAGTCAGCGAGGTTTACATGCCAGTCAGCGGCACGGTCGCCGAAGTCAATGAGAGCCTCAACGATTCGCCCGAACTAGTCAACGAAGACCCCTACGGCGACGGCTGGATGATCGGCATCAAGATTGACAACCTCGCTCAGATCGATGCCCTTTTGACCTCCATCGAGTACGAAGACTACATCAAGGAAGAGGCGGCGGAGTAAGCGCGAATGAGATATATTCCGAACTCGACCGGCGAGCGCCGCTCGATGTTGGCGGACATCGGATTGGAGCGCATCGAAGACCTCTTCGATCAAATCCCGGAACAGCTAAAGCTCAAAGAACCGATCGGTGTCGGCGACCCGATCAGTGAGCCTGATCTGTTGGAATACTTTCGAGATCTGGCCTCGAAGAACGGGATCGACCACCAGTCGTTTCTCGGCGCGGGGGCATACTCGCATTTCATACCGGTCATCATCGACTCGTTGATCTCCCGCGCTGAGTTCTTCACTGCATACACGCCTTATCAACCGGAGCTCAGTCAGGGGACGTTGCAATACACGTTCGAGTTCCAGACGATGATCTGCCAGCTCACCGGAATGGAGGTGGCCAACGCTTCGCTCTACGACGGATCGACGGCTGTGGCGGAAGCCGTGTTGATGGCAAATCGCGTGACCCGCCGCAGCAAATTCGTCATCGCCGATACGGTCCATCCACAGTATCGCGAAGTAGTCTCCGCCTATACGAAACACCTCGGATTGAAAATCGAGGAGGCTGAGCACGGTGAATCGGGCACGCTTGATCCGGGCTCACTCGGAATCGATAATGAAACCGCCGCCGTCGTGGTGCAGTCGCCTAACTTCTTCGGCTGCATCGAAGATCTCGCTGCGATCGCGGATGCTGCGCACAACGCGGGAGCTTTGTTGATCGTTGCGATTACCGAGCCGATGAGTCTGGGCATTTTGAAGCCGCCCGGCGCGCTGGGAGCTGACATCGTCGCCGGCGAGACTCAATCGTTCGGCATACCCTTGAGCTTCGGCGGCCCTTACTGCGGGATGTTCGCCACGCTCGATAAGCACGTGCGCCAGATGCCGGGCCGGTTGGTGGGCGAGGCTTATGACAGCCAGGGGCGGCGCGGGTACGTGCTGACATTGTCGACCCGCGAACAGCATATTCGGCGCGAGAAAGCGACTTCAAACATCTGCACCAATCAAGGACTGTTTGCGCTGATGGCGACGGTTTACCTGTCGACTATGGGAAAGCATGGTGTGCAAGAGGTCGCGCGGCAGAACCTGCACAAGGCGCACTATGCTGCGTCGGAGATCAGCAAGCTCGATGGCTTCGAGATGAAGTTCTCATCTCCGTTCTTCAACGAGTTCGTTGTGCGCACGCCGCAGCCGGCGTCCAGGGTGATGAAGCGGCTGCTCGACAAAAAGATAATCGGCGGGATTGCTCTCGAAGGTCATTATTCCGCGATGACCGACTCGGCGCTGGTGTGCGTGACCGAGACGTCGAAGAAAGAAGCAATCGATAGGCTGGTGGGCGCGCTGTCTGAAATTTGAGGATTCAAGTCCGCACTGATAACAGAGTCAAGGAGGCTTACAATGCCAGATCTACAACAACTTGGAGTTGGCGGCGTGATTTTCATCGTCGGCGCCATCATATACATCGTCAATCTGTTGCTTGGCCTCGCGCGTCGTGGCAAGCCGTTGCCGTTTGACGGAGTTGGGCTGATGGTGCTTGGAATAGGGATCGCGCTTCTGCTTAAGTGGTGAGCGCTGGATTCCCGCGTCGGGTTTAAACCGAAAGAATGACCAAGAACAGAATCAAGAAAGCCACAACTCACGTGGTCCAGAACGAAGGTCTGCTGTTCGAAGAGTCGCGTCCTGGACGAATCGGCTACTCCGTTCCTAAACTCGACGTGCCCGAACGCCCGGATGATCAACTGGTCGATGGGCGGCTTCTTCGAGACGACGACCTCGAAGGCATGCCCGAGCTTTCGGAAGTAGATGTGATTCGCCACTTCACTCGGCTATCGACCTGGAACTACTGCATCGACCACGGGCTCTATCCGTTGGGCTCGTGCACGATGAAGTACAATCCGCGTATCAACGAGAAGATCGCTCGCATCGAAGGGCTGGCAAGTCTTCACCCGCTGACTCCAACGCCGCTCGCTCAAGGCGCGCTCGATATAGTCTTTCGCC
Organism: Acidobacteriota bacterium; assembly: GCA_038040445.1. NCBI lineage: Bacteria > Pseudomonadati > Acidobacteriota > Blastocatellia > Candidatus Onstottus > Candidatus Onstottus frigus. Next base: position 16,686 of record JBBPIG010000040.1, read on the forward strand.
TCGAAGAATGCCTTGCCCATATTACGGGTCTTGCGGCGGTGACGAGTCAACCGGCGGCCGGCGCGCAAGGTGAGATGACCGGGCTAATGATGATTCGCGCGGCGCTGACCGAACGCGGCGATCCGCGCAAGAAGGTCTTGATTCCGGATTCCGCGCACGGAACGAATCCCGCCTCCGCGGTCATCTGCGGCTACACGGTGGAGACGGTTCCGTCTCGATCGGATGGCCTCACCGACCTTGAAGAGCTGCGGCGTCATATGAGCGAAGACGTGGCTGCGTTGATGCTCACCAATCCGAACACGCTCGGGAAGTTCGAACGGAACATCCAGGAGATCTGCGGCATCGTGCACGAGCGCGGCGGATTCGTCTACATGGACGGCGCCAATATGAATGCGCTTGCGGGTGTCGCCAAACCGGCGAAGTTTGGAATCGACGTGATGCATTTGAACCTGCACAAGACATTCTCAACCCCGCACGGCGGCGGTGGCCCCGGAGCCGGTCCGGTTGCTGTGACCTCCGAACTCGAACCCTATCTTCCCTTCCCTCGAGTCGTACGCGCTGGAGACGGGACTCTCGAGCTCGACTTCAATCGCCCGAAATCAGTCGGCCGCGTACGCGCATACTTAGGTAACTTCGGTGTGCTGGTCCGCGCGCTCGCGTACATTTTGACGCACGGCGATCAGGGCTTGCGCGAGGCGACCGAGACCGCGGTACTGAATGCGAACTACATCGCACATCATTTGAAAGACACCTTTGACGTTCCTTACCCGGGTCGCGTGATGCACGAGGTGGTTTTCTCCGATAAGCGCCAGGTCAAGCTTGGAGTTCGCAACGCTGACATCGCCAAGCGGCTGATTGACTATGGATTCTATCCGCCGACTATGTCGTTCCCGTTGATCGTCAGCGGCGCGCTGATGGTCGAGCCGACCGAAACCGAAGGCCGCGAGGAGCTGGACCTGTTCATTGATGCTATGAAGTCCATCGCCGCGGAAGCCGCCGAGGATCCCGAGTTGCTGAAGCACGCCCCTCTCACAACCAAAGTCGGCCGCCTGGATGAAGTGGCGGCCGCGCGCAGACCGGTGCTCAGGTGGCGCCCCGGTCACCGCGAAAAACGGGCCGAGGGTACTTCATCCTCCTCCTAACTATTACTGCTTACGGATCTTGTCCTTGTTAATTACAATATCGAACTGACGTGATAAGAGAGAAAGGTACAGAAATGACCACGGAGAACTTAGAAGAACTTCGCGAGCAGCTGCTTCGTGAGGAGCGCGTGCAACAGATGGTGCGGGCGCGAGCCTACGAGATTTATCAGATGCGAGGCGGTCAGCCTGGATGGGAATCTCACGATTGGTTTCAGGCCGAAGGCGAAGTGCTGGCGTTCCTAATAGCCGATGAATCGCGCCGGGAGGATGAGAAAACAATCGCCGAAACTGCGGCTGCGACGACCGCACCGGAAGCGGCAACGACTAAACAGACCAGACCGCGCCCAGCTTCCAATGCCACGGCGGCCAAAAAAGCAGCGCCAGAGAAGACGACTACAAAGCAAGCCGCGTCAAAGAAACCCGAGTCCAAACCCAAAGCCAAACCAACTCGAAGATCATCGACAAGAGAGGAGAGCGATCAGTAGCGGCACAACCGAATGGCTACTTCTTTGGCGCGTAGTAGGCGTCGCGCGTGCGTGCGGAGTATCCCGGTCGAGACAAGAACACCTTGACTTGTCGCAGCCGCCCATCGTGTTCAAGATTTTTAGGAACGTAGGTGATGATGTACTGGTTCTTCAATTCTTGCGCCACCTGGGCATAGACGTCTTTCATCTCTTTTTCTTCAAGCGGTGAGTATATGCGTCCACCTGTTCTAGTCGAGAGGTCAGTCATCAACGCCTCAGCGCGCTCGAATCTTACCACCCCCATGTCCGCCATCTGAGCGTTGCGGCCGCCGAACACTCGCGAAGTCTTGCTGCGATACTTGTTCAACTCGTTTATGAAAGCGCGGGCCTTGCTTATCACGTAGATGACCGAGCCTGACTTGACGATCGCGGTCAGCGCCTGTTCATAAGCAAGTTTGCTGGACGTGTCGTCGCCATCGGTCAGAAGGATGATCGCCTTGCGACCTTCGACCTTCGCCAGTTGTTCATCGGCGGCTGAATACAGCGCATCGTAAAGCGCCGTGAGCCCATAGTCGAAGCTGCCCCGCTTGGTTTGCACCATCCCTGGCTTGAACCGCCACGAGAGCGCGTGCCGAACGTCCTCGGCTTTCGCGGTCCAGTCTTGAATCAACTCGATGTTTGTGTGGAACTCGATGACCGAGATTTTGTCTTCAGGGCCAAGCTGACTGACAAAGTGCAGCGCCGCGTCGCGCAATGAATTGATCTGGGAGACCACCGACCCCGATGCGTCGAGCATCAGCACAACATTCACCGGAACGCTGCTTATCACGAAGCTGGCGATGTCCTGACGCTGGCCATCCTCGGCAACAATGAACTCGTCTTTTACCAACTCGGTGGCTTGATGACCGTAGGCATCGATGACCGTTACGTTGAGCAGCACTTCCTCGGCGCGCAACCGGAGAGGCTCGTCCTGATTCGGCTGTTTGGGAAGAGTCTTGCGTCCGCTTTGAGGATGAGCCGCGGTTATCAGCAGGAGGGAAACCAGGAGAGCTCCGTAAACCCGGCCGCAAGTTTTTCCGCGCTTTGAGATAGGTAACATCTGGTTTATTTAGTATAGCGGAGGCGAGGCATATCCGAAAACTTGAACCTCGAGATCGATCCGTCTGCAACTCGCTGGCGCTCGGCAGATGCCCAAAAGTAGACGCGCGCACTGCGAAGGGATCAATAGAATGAGCTTCAGCTTTCGATTTTCTGGTATGAAAAGCGAATCAAATTAATCTCATCAATATTAACCTCTGTAGGTTCCCAAATCCGCGAGCGATTCCGAGGTCTTGACTCAACGGTCGATATTCGATACAGAGAGGTAACTTATGTTCGATATCATAAAAGTATTAATCGGCCTATTGCTCCCGTTTCTCGTATTGAGCCTGCTCTGCACTCTGCTTACCGAATTCATATCCCGAACAAGAAATCTTCGAGGCAAAACTTTGGCTAACGCTATAAGAGTAATGCTCACAGACACGTCAAACGCCGAGTTGAGCGACGTTTTTTACCATCATCATTTAATAAGATCGTTGTTCCAAGGAAAACGCGAGCCCCCTTACATACCTTCTAGGCTGTTTGCATACGTGTTAGTAGACATTATTAAGAGCAGGACTAAGACCAATCAGCTAACACTCGCGTTAAGCAAAATTCAGGAGAAACCCTTGCGTGAGGCTTTGCTAGCTTTGAATACAGACACCAATACCGACAGAGCGGTAATTGGCAGTATTGAGAGATGGTACAACGATGTAATGGAGCGGGCTTCAGGCTGGTATCAACAAAAGGTACAAACAACCATAATTGTTCTCGGATTTAGTCTCGCCGTTGGCATCAATATTGACACGGTTCTAATCTCAGATTACATAACACGAGGCGCAGTGCTGCGCGAGGTTTTTGTGGCAACGGCCAAAGATCTCATTGAGGTACGACACCAGGATGCGGCAACACAGGCTGTTGATAAGAACCGTGCAACCGAACTCGCAGAAGCATGGTATCAACTCCAACCCTTCGGTCTACCAATCGGATGGGTTCACCAACCTGGACAGCCATTTTATTATGTCCGTGGAACGCCTACTTGGCCGAATGAAGAGAATTTCCTGACAAAACTTATTGGGCTCTTTCTCACCGCATGTGCTGTCATTTTAGGAGCCCCTATGTGGTTTGATGTGTTGAATAAATTCGTTTTGATCCGTACCAGCGGTAAAGCTCCTGAGGAGACGCCGCTGCCGCCTATGGACATACCTTCGCCTCTAGAGGAGTCCCGCTCGCCATCAAGCGGTTAATCCGTCAATCAGATAAGTTGTTCTTGTGGATAACGTATTAAATCACGTCTAAATGTGTTAAGGACTTGCGGTCGCAGTCGCGGAAGAATTGGAAGCAGTTTATAACACAGCGGGGTTCATAAAGACCTGCAAGGAGCAGGTCTGTGGCCGATGTGGGAGGAAGGAATTGGAGGCCGACAGTAAAGAAAGGCCTCCTTGACTCCTGTATGTGCTACGCATAACATCCCGCCACGACGAGGAAGGTTGCTGCCCGACCAGTCCAAGGAGCCAAACCATGCCTTCTTACATAAACATCGAGAACAACCTGACCGCAGGTCTCACCGTAGACACCACCGTCAGCCCCGCCCTCAGCAGCGACGACTGGGGCGTGGATTCAAGCACTGCGCCGAACGGCGAGACCACCCGCGTCTTGTGGATGAATCGTGATGAGGGCATTCACGACAAACACACCTGGATTTTCACCACTGCGTTCACTTATGCGGGCGTTGCGATCCAGTTGCAGGAGTCGCTGACCGGCACGCTGTTGAGCAGCACGCTCGAGATTCAGATCGTCGCCGGCGGTAAAAGCACTGGCTGGCAGTCGAATAACACCTCGCTCATGTTTACCGGGACCGACGGGAATTCCTACCGAATCAGCGGAAGCTTCTTTCTCGACGAGATCTACGACGACGTGACGTACGCAATCAGCCAGAACATTCTTCCGCCGATCAACCACGTCGTGGTGCTGATGATGGAGAACCGCTCGTTAGACAATCTGCTCGGCTGGGTCTATACCGACCAGAACAATCAACCGCCGCACAACATCCCGGCCCAGGAGCCAACGTCCTACGCGGGCCTCGTTAAACACAAATATCACAACCAGCTCACGCCGGACTCGCCGCTCGTGTACGCGAAAAATGGAACGGACTCCACGGTTGTTCCAAGCCCCGATCCGGGCGAAGAGTTCACTCAAATGACGCAACAGATCTTCGGCGCATCGACGACAGCCGACATGTCGGGCTTCCTCGCCAACTACTTCACCCAGTGCCCGGGGGACCCGAACCAGATCATGCACTCGTACAATCCGGCCCAGGTTCCGGTGATCAGCCAGATCGCGCAAGCATTCGCGGTGAGCGATGCATGGTACGCATCGGCCCCGTGTCAGACCTGGCCTAACCGAGGCTTTGTACACACCGGCTCGTCGGACGGGCATATCAACAACGACGATTCCGAGCCCTACGACATCAACACGATCTTCAATCTGCTCAAAGACCAGGGCATCTCCTGGATGGTCTACAACAACTCCATCGCGCCTTCGCTGGTGCACGTGATGTTTCCAAAGCTCTGGCTCGAGCTAGACCATTTCGCGGACCTGTTTGATTTCGTTACCGCCTGCCAGCAGCCCGCGACAGCGCCGGCTGGCAGCAAACTTCCGCAGTACAGCTTCATTGAGCCGAACTTCCTGAATGCAATTCCTCCACACGACGAAAGCTACCATCCGCCGCACGACATCACGCCCGCCGAGCAATTCCTGGCAGAGGTCTACAGCGCCATTCAGGCGTGCCCCTACCGCGACGAGATCCTGTTCGTGATCACCTTCGACGAGCACGGCGGCTGCTACGACCATGTGCCTCCGCCGAGCGGCGCGGAGGCTCCGCTGCCCGCTTCGGTTTCGCGCGACGGCACTTTTGATTTCAGCCGTTACGGCGTGCGAGTGCCGACAATCGTGGTGTCCTCGTATGTGACGCCAGGCACGGTCTTCCGCGCGGAAGGGGGCACGCCCTACGACCACACAACGATATTGGCTACGCTGCGCGACTGGCTGGGCATCAATCAGGCCACGTTCGAAGCTTCGCTGCCGAGCCCGCGCATCGCCGCGGCGCCGACTCTCGCTTCGGTGTTAACCGAAACCAAGCCGCAAGCTTGGCCGGTCATCAAGGCGCCCGCGACCGAAGCGAAGATACCCGATCCGACCGAGCCTCCCAACGAGCTGGTCATGACCATCGTCATTGGCGAGGCCTCGCGGCGGGCCGGTACCTACATCGGCCCGGTGGGCGTTGCAGCGCTCAGACAAGCAATCCAGACCGAGGAACAGGCTCACGCATACTTCGCGGCACAACCGTCGAAGCCCAAAACCAGGATACTGCTCCCGACTCGCTTCTTGCCGCTTCCCTGACCGCGGCTCTCCGCATCCAGCTATTGACGCAGGCCACAATGAGCCAATCAGCGCTTGCCTCAAGGCCGCGAGAAGCCCCATAAATGGGGCTAGACACGGAAACCGCCGCGCTGTCATCCCAGGCGTAAACGCGCTGGGCTAGTGGAAAACAGAATCGCAAAGGCCAACCACAGTGTCCAATGTTGATGCCCCCATGTTCGCATGCTAGACTCGATTCCGATGTTCCGCTTGCTTGATCGCTACCTGATACGTGAGATCGTACCCTACTTGCTCCTGGCGTTGATGCTGCTAACAGCAATCATTTTCGCTCAAGAGGCAAGCCGATTCTCAGAACTGCTGGTCGTTGCATCCCGCAACGGGTTGCCGATGCAGACTCTGTGGCGAGTGATGACCGCGCTCATTCCCGGCATCTTCGTGTTCACCCTTCCGATCTCTCTTCTGATTGGTACGCTGGTCGGGCTGGGCCGCTTGTCGGGCGACAGCGAGATCATTGCGCTCGGAGCTAGCGGCACCAGTCGTGTGCGTATGCTCGTCCCGGCGGTGCTCATTTCCTTGATCGTCGCCGCGGTGATGGTCTATATAACGTTTAACCTGCTTCCGCGATCTGTCCGAAATCTTACAGACTTGAAGGCAAACCGGTCCCTCATCTTTCAAGGATTGAACGCCGAGATCAAACCTCGCGTGTTTGAAGAAAGCATTCCGCAGAAGGTCCTCTACATCGAGGACATCGACCGTCCGAATAGCCAATGGCACAACATCCTTCTGGTCGATCTCGGCAAAGGACCCGGTCAGATGACTATAGTGACCGCGACATCCGGCTCACTGCGGCAGGGCGAGCGGTCTGAGATGCCTGAGTTGCATCTGCAACGAGTCGCCCTCCACCAGACGGACACGGGCGAGCCGGAAGCGCAGGATCAGATCGAGCCACACAACCAGCTCCCACAGCCAGCGTCAGCGACGCCGCCGGCTGCCGCGCCATCAACACCCGCCGATCAGCCGTCTTCTCAGGAAAGGCAAAAGGACAAGGAGAAAAAAAGGGGAAGCAACAATCAGCCGCCCCCCTATACTGCCGCGCGCTTCGATGAATGGACCTACGGCCTGGAGGTTTCGGAGGAAAAGAAAAATGAGTCAACTGGCATCGACCGGGAATCTCATCAGGTGGAAGAAATGGAGTGGGGCGATCTGATCGCGTACGCTCCCTCTGAATCTGACGCGCGCGAATGGCTTGCCGAGGTGCATAAGCGACTGGCGTTGCCGGCTGCATGCCTGGTATTTGCGCTACTGGGCGTGGGCTTCGGAATCAGCAACGTCCGTACTGGACGTTCGTTCGGACTATTGCTTGGTCTGGGCATTACCATCGTCTATTACCTGCTGGCTTTGTGGGGCCAGCATTCGGCGCTTGCGGGCAAGCTGCCGGTGTGGCTGGGAATTTGGCTAGCAAACATTGCACTCGCCGCGCTCGGCGTGATTGTGCTCCTTTTTCAGCGGCGGCCGGGATGGGATCCACTGTCCGCATTGAGCAGTCTTCGGCACGCCTGGCCATCGAACAAGGGCCACGCAGAGATTGGACGGCTCCCCGGAGCGACGCAAGTCGTCGAGTCGCCGCGCGTAGCGGTCGCGCGACTGCGCCGATCTGCCCTGCCGCAGTTGCTCGACAGACTGGTCCTGTCGGACCTCACGCGTTTCTTTCTATTTATCCTCGGCGGCTTCTCGTCGCTTATTCTCATCATCACTTTGTTTCAGTTGTTGGACTATATCACTCGCAACAACATCGAATGGATGGTAGTAGCAAACTACCTGTTGTTTCTGCTTCCGTGGATTGTCAACCAATTTGCTCCGATGGCGGCGCTGGTGGCCGTAATGGTTACCTTCGGGATCCTCCACAAGACCAGCCAGGTCGTCGCGCTGAAAGCTTCGGGCCAGTCGATTTTTCGGCTCGCCGCACCGGCCCTGCTGGCGTCTGTACTCTTGTCGGTTTTTGTGTTCGTGAATCAGGACTACATACTGCCATTCACAAATCGGAGACAGAACAACCTTCGCTACTTGATTCGCAAAGGACAGGAGCCGCCGCAGACGTTCTATCAGACCGCCAACAAATGGATATTCGGGACTGAATCGCGCATCTTCAACTACGCGTACTTCACTCCGACCACCAACACCTTCGCCAGGTTGAATGTGCTGGATCTTTCAAGAGAACCGTTCAGCATCAAACGCCGGCTGTACGCGCGCCGCGCCTCGTGGGACAACTCAACACAGGAGTGGGTCCTTGAAAACGGCTGGGAACGCCGGTTTGAAGGCGATCGGCCCGTCGCCTTCGAACCTTTCGTTCAGCGACGAGTGGTTCTCGCCGAACATCCTGAGTACTTCAAGAAAGAGACCGTCGGCTCGGCGTCGATGACGCTTGCGGAGTTGCGCCGGGCGATCACGGATCTGTCGCACTCCGGATTCGACGTACTCGATTTGCGAATCGCGCTGCAAAGCAAGATAGCGTTCCCGCTCACGTGCCTGGTGATGGTGATTGTCGGTTTGCCCTTCTCTTTTTCGGTCGGCAAGCGAGGTGCTTTGTACGGCGTCGCGATCGGAATCGCAATCGGGTTGGCGTACTGGGGACTTACAGGTCTGTTCGAACAGATGGGCCGCTACGAGATGTTGCCTCCGATGCTGGCCGCCTGGGGTCCCAACATGCTGTTTGGCGCCGGCGGGCTCTATTTGTTTCTGACCTCTCGCACCTGACGATCATTCCGGGAGCAGGCGAGCAGCGGCAAACGTGTGCTTGTTGCTTTCCCAATAAAGCATCTCAATCGAGCGCTCATAAATCTCCCAGGCACAAGCATCGTGCTCGAGCGTGTCGACCTGGACCTCACACCGTTGCACCCTTAGCGCGAAGCACACCTCTTCGTTATGCGTAACTCCCGGCGCATACTTTCCGCGCCACTGAGGAGCGATCTCAAAAGTATTGATCACACCAAGATCAATCAATTCGTCTGCGCGGATGCAAATTCCGGTTTCTTCGCGCACCTCCCTCACCGCAGCCTGCCAGTGAGTCTCCCCTTCTTCGAGAGACCCAGTGACCGGCTGCCAGAACCCGCCGTGACTCACAACGCGCTTCAGCAAGAGATACTGCCGCCCGCTGGGCGCGTCAGCGAAGATCACAACTTGAACGGACCGGGGCTGCTTGTACTTCACAACCGAATTTAATCAAAGTGCGTATCGCTCGCACAATCGCAATCGAGGCGAGCACAAAGCATTCTCACGAAGGTGGAAGAGACCTCATCTTCATATTGATCGGGATGAATGGGAGAGAGCAGTAGGCAGAGACTAACTGCCTACTGCTGAGATCTTCGCGCGGTCGAGAGGCGGTGAAATCTGTTGGATTGATCGGCGACCGATATCCAGACTGCTTGCGCCCGTCAAGCAGGCTTTGTTAGACAGAAGTCCCTCACGCCTGATCCGATCTCAGGCTGCCGCCTGCCGGGGTTTATCGACGAAGCTACTTCTTGGGACCGATCACTGAATCCTTAGCAGCCTTTGCGACACGGAATCTGATGACCGTCTTGGCCGGGATTTGGATCTCGGCGCCGGTTGCCGGGTTGCGCCCCACCCGCGCCTTGGTTTGCTTCTTGACCAGCTTGCCGATGCCCGGAATCGTGAACTCGCCGACTTTCTTTGCTTCGCGATAAGCGATATTGCTCAGTGCGTCGACGAACGCTAAGGCTGTTTTCTTGTTGCTTGCGGTTGCCTCAGCCAACTCAGTCAAGATTTGCGTCTTTGTCATCTTCTTTGCGTTTGCCATAGCTCCTTGTGTCCTCTTTCTGGATTTGATCTCTGTGACTGTGCACAGGCTTTGAAAAACCGCGGCGAGAGCAGGGTGCCTCGCTCTTGGCGGCGCGTTCGCCGCTCAAAAAGTTACCCCTGCTTTGGCCGCCCCTTAATCGAGCCAGCAAAACAGGGGATGTAGTGCGACGCGAGATTACTACACCAGAAAGGAAGTTGCAACTAAAAAAGTGCGGGAAACCCGCATTTTTATTAGGTGAAATCAATTGACATATTGACTCCCGGCGTAACCGGTGAGACAATTCCGTCTTGTGAAACTAGCCTCTACAGTGTTCAGCTTGTTCAACCGTCCGATCGTGAAGGATGCGCCCCCCGCCGAGTGAGTATGCACGATGTTACAGTTTAAGCAGCGACAATTTGAAACGGAAGAACTGCCTCCGAGATGGAACATCGGAGTCGATCGCCGCCATCTCCTAGCTTATGTCGGGCTGGCCGTGATAGCGGGCTTCGCCGGAGGCTTTCTAGCCGCGAGATACACAACTCGCAAAGAAGCCTCTGCGCTGCCTCCCATTAGCGAAACTCGGCCGCCGGCGCGCCAGGCCGGCGCCGATACTCCGAGCGGGTTCCACCGCGTCACGCGCATTGTCCGAGCCGACACAATCGACGTAGAGAGCGTCGGTCCTGTTCGGATGATTGGCATCGAAACACCCGACGGCAAATCGCCCCGCGAGATATATGGCGTCCACGGACAGCGGGCCTTGAGTTTCGTCGAGAAGACTCTGCTCTCACAGGAAGTGCGGCTTGAATTCGACGCGACAGATGGCCGCACCAAGGACGACTCGGGACAGACGTTGGCGTACGTGTACACGCGCGATGGCACGCTCATCAATGGCGAGATGGTGAAACAGGGCCTCGCACTGGTGCGATCCGAGCAGTTCAAGTTGGCCAACGACTTTCGCGGTTACGAGCGTGAAGCAATGCAGTCGATGCGAGGTGTGTGGGGTTCTTCCTCGTCGTCCGCGTCGGCGCTCGCTTCCGCTACGACAACCACTACTTCACCGCAGCCATCGGCCGAAGACAAGCCGAAGAAGCTCTCTCCGCTCCCTCCGTCCGCTTTCGGCGTCAACATCCCGGCTCTCTCGGGATCGACGAGCACTCCGGGGGAACCCAGCGTGTGGGTGTCGCCTGGCGACAAGATGTATCACAAATCGGGGTGTGAGTTTCTGGATAAGAAGAAGCGTTCGGTCGGGCTGTCTCAGGCGAAGTCTGAAGGGTACACTTCGTGCAGTCGCTGCTATGCCTCAACCGTTCTCAAGGCGCCTTAAGACCAGCCTGACCGCCTCTGGGAGCGGAGGCATCCCTGCTTGGCGTTTGCGCGGGAAGAAGCAGGCAGGTATGCCTGCGCTCCCAGGCCGCCACAGATTACGCTATTGACTGATGCCTTATACTATTTGCGGATTGTCCCCCTACCAGCATGATCCTCGACGCGGAGTAGCCGGCCCCCCGGCCTAGAACAAAAAGCCCGCAGGACAATACAACGAGAACAGGGATCTGATATGGACAGACGATCGGTTGCTGTCTGTACGACAGTCACGCTTTCACTTCTGGCGTTTGTAGATGCATCTGCTGCACGCCCGTCAAACAAGTCATCACGCGCGGCTGTCAGGTCGCCAGCTCTTAACCACACGCGATCGCTCGAATCAAAAACTCCCGCGGCGCGTCGTGCGCGAAGCTGTGCTCCTTGCTCCGCGGAGCTTGCCAGGAACCGAAAGGCTCGCGCGCTCGCCAAGCGCGGCAAGAACGCAAAGAACCTTCCGTGTCATCCGAAGAACTACGTCGATCCGAAAATCGCCAAGAACTACAAAGCCGCGCTGCGTGACATGAAACGCGCCGGTATTAAGCCGAAAATAACAAGCGTGTGGCGTTCATCAGAGGATCAGGCACAACTCCGCCGATGCTCGCTGAGCACGCGCTGCCGGCGGGCGAACCCCGGGCTCTATCGCGCGTTGCCCGCCGGAAAATCCATGCACGAAGCTGGCTTCGCCGTCGACATGGCCGGCATCGCCGCCGGGCCTCGCGGCGCAAAACGGCTCACGCCGAAGGGCCTTCGCATTGTTGGCATAATGCGCAAGAACGGATTTAACTGGCGCTACGGGTTGGCGGATCCGGCGCACTTTGAAGCCAACCCGCGAAAGCACGGCTATCGCACGGTGCAGCAAGCGATCACCCGAACTCAGACAACGTGCCAGATAAAGCTCGTGAAGACCAGGGCGCACAAGAAGCCGGCAAACAAAGTCGCGGTTAACCGCGCTCAAAGTCCCGCGAAACGGCGGTTGCAAGCCGAGGCGACGGCAATTAAAGACACGACTTCACGCGGGAAGAGTCAGAGCGTAGCCCACATGACTCGCGGCAACGCGACGAGCTAGTTCTCTTTCGCGACTCCGCTGTAAACAAAGTCTCCTCAGCGATAAGTAGTAACTCCGTTGCCGAGAAACAGCACGTTCAGTTGACTTCCCTTCTTCCATCTAATTAGAATCGCCGCCTGGTTCTCCGAACCCCGAGGTCAACCCGGTGAAATTATCTCTTCTCGACTGGTCGGTGATCGCGGCCTATTTCCTGTTCAATCTCGGCATCGGCATCTATTACGCTCGACGCGCGCGCGGCAGCACAACCGAGTTCTTTCTATCGGGCCGCGACGTGCCGTGGTGGCTGGCAGGCACGTCGATGGTGGCAACGACCTTTGCAGCCGATACCCCTCTTGCAGTCACCGGTTTCGTCGCCAAGAACGGCATCGCAGGAAACTGGTTGTGGTGGAACTTCGTGATGAGCGGGATGTTGACCGTGTTTCTCTACGCTCGACTGTGGAGACGAGCCGGAGTGATGACCGACATCGAGTTCGCCGAAGTGCGTTATTCAGGAAAACCGGCGGCGTTCTTGCGCGGGTTCAGGGCGCTTTATCTCGGCCTACCGATCAACTGCATCATCATGGGCTGGGTCAACCTGGCGATGGTCAAGATACTCGAGATCACCCTGGGCCTCGACAAGCGTGGGGCCGTAACAGTCGTCGTCGGAATACTGATCTTCACGGCGTTTTACACAACGATCTCGGGCTTGTGGGGAGTTCTGGTGACCGATCTTTTTCAGTTCGTGCTGAAGATGGGAATGGTCATCGTGCTCGCGGTTCTTTCAGTGCGCGCGGTGGGCGGGATCGATGCTCTCAAAATGAAGATCGCCGCGCTTGATGCATCAACCGGACAACCGGGGTCACGGCTTTCATTTTTTCCCGACTTTGACTCGGTCTGGATGCCCGGAATCACGCTGTTCACCTATCTTGCTGTGATCTGGTGGGCGAGCTGGTATCCCGGAGCTGAACCGGGAGGCGGCGGCTACGTCGCGCAGCGAATATTCTCCGCTAAGGACGAACGCCACGGGCTTCTCGCGACGCTGTGGTTCAACATCGCGCACTATGCGCTGAGACCGTGGCCGTGGATACTGACCGCGCTGGCGTCCCTCATTCTTTATCCCGAGCTGGCGGACAAGGAGTCCGGTTACATCATGACCTTGATGGACCCCAACGTGTTCCCGCCCTACCTGCGCGGGTTCATGCTCGCCGCGTTCGCCGCGGCATACATGTCCACTATAGGCACTCAACTCAACTGGGGCGCTTCCTACGTGATCAACGACTTCTACCGGCGCTTCATCAAGCGCGACGGCGGCGAGCGTCATTACGTGATCGCTTCACAGTTGGTGACGGTCTTGTTGATGATCGTCTCGCTCATCGTGACCTTCAATCTGGAATCGATCGGCGGCGCTTGGAAGCTCTTGCTGGTGACTGGAGCCGGAACCGGGACGGTGCTGGTGCTGCGTTGGTTTTGGTGGCGTATCAATGCCTGGTCTGAAGTCTCGGCGATGATCGCAGCCGCCGCATGCTCGCTGTTCTTGCAGCTATACGTGAAGTGGGATAGCGATCATCCGAGGGAGTTTGCGTACCTGATGCTGGTCACCGTTGGAGTGACAACGCTGGTATGGGTCTCGACGACGCTGCTGACTCGCGCGGAACCAATGGAGAAGCTGATAAGTTTCTATCGCAGAGTTCAACCGGAAGGTCCCGGGTGGAAGCGCGTTGCGGCACAGACTGGCTCCGCGCCGGCCAACGTGTCCGGCGGTCTCGCTGTGCAGTTTGCAAATTGGTTCCTTGGATGCGTATTGATATACGGGTTTCTGTTCGGCATCGGCTATCTGATTTTTGGCGAGATGTTAAAAGGTGCTGCCTTTCTTCTCGGCGGCGCCATCGCCGGGGCCGTTATCATGCGAAACCTTCGGCGGGCAGTCTGGCATTCGGCTCTGGATGCAGCGGCGCCGGTCGCAAGCGTCGCCGCCGAGCCTTTGCAGCCCTAGGATTCGTCGCGTAATAGGAGATCAACTCGTGGTGATGATCAGAATCCTGCTCACTCTAGTGTTAAGCGCTTCGAGCGTGCTCGCTTCTCTGCCTGCCGTCGGGGCTCAAAAGACAAAGCCCGGTACGCCGGAACCAAACTGGGTTGAGAAAACGCTCGCCTCGATGACGGTTGATGAGAAGATCGGTCAGCTCATCATCCCGGCGGCCGTCGGAATGTTCCTGAGTCAGGACAGCGAGACCTTTCAACAAGCCCGCCGCGATATCACCCAGTTTCATGTCGGCGGCTATCACATGCTCGGCGAAGTGAACATCCTGCACGAGCCCGCCGGAGTCGCGCTGTTCATCAATCACCTGCAAGAGCTGGCTAAAGTTCCGCTGTGGGTCACCGCTGACTTCGAAGGCGGGGTCGGGCTGCGATACATCGGGGCGACGCGGCTTCCAAGAGCGATGGCGATGGGCGCAACCGCGAATCCCGACTTTGCTTACCAGTCGGGCCGCATCGCCGCTGAAGAAGCGCGGGCTATGGGTGTTCAAGTCAACTTCTATCCGGTAGTCGATGTGAACAACAACGCCCGCAATCCGATCATCAACATCCGCTCATTCGGCGGTGACCCGCAGCTCGTCTCTCGGATGGCTCGCGCGTACATACGAGGCTCGCAGGAGCACGGCGTGATGGCCACCGCCAAACACTTTCCCGGTCACGGTGACACCTCGACCGATTCTCACCTCGAGCTGCCCATCATCGACGTCGATCGCGCGCGCTTGAATGCCATCGAGCTGCCCCCGTTTCAAGCGGCCGTCGAAGAAGGCGTGGGCGGGGTGATGAGCGCCCACATAGCCTTGCCGCGAATCGAGACCGACAACCTTCCCGCTACGCTCTCGCCAAAGATGCTCACCGGCGTGTTGCGAGGCGAATTAAAATTCAACGGCGTGATTTTCACCGATGCGATGAACATGCGCGGCCTGACGGCTCACTATCCCGAAGGTGAGGCCGCGGTTCGCGCGGTGAAGGCCGGCGCCGACGTGGTGCTGTACCCTCCGAGCGTCGAGCAGGCCTTTCTTGGTCTCAAGCGCGCAGTCGACTCAGGCGAGATCAAAGAGTCGCGCATCGATGAATCGGTCCGCCGAATACTGACGGCAAAGGCGAAGCTGGGGCTCGACCGAAATCGCTTCGTCGATATCGGCAAGCTTGATAGCGCCCTTGGCACGAACGAGCATCAGCGCACGGCGCAACAGATCATCGAAGGCGCGATCACCCTGGCGCGCGACAAGCGGAACGTGTTGCCGCTGAAGCTGGCACCCGAACAGAAGGTGTTGTTCATCTCGATGGTTGATAACAGCGAAGGCTGGCGCGATGGAGTACCGGGCCGCGCATTCTTCGAGGGGCTGGTTAAACGCCATGCAAAGTCGATACACGTCTATGTGACGGACAAGACGTCGCCGGCCGAGTTCGATCTAATCAAGAAGCTTGCGGCGTTCTCGGACGCGGTCATCGTGAACGGGTTTATTCGAGTCTCGTCTTTCAAAGGCTCGATCGATATGAGCGAGGGTGAGATCAACCTGTTAAAGCATCTGTCTACTATCAAGCAGCCGTTCGCTTTTGTGCTCTTTGGCAGCCCGTACTTGTTATCATTTGTTCCGGAGCTTCCGACTTACATTTTGGCTTACGAATACTACCCCGCAGCCGAAGAAGCGGCGTTGAAAGCGGTGTTTGGCGAGATTGAATTCAAGGGCAAGCTGCCGATCGAGTTGCCGGGGTTCTATCCGATCGGCCACTCCGCCACGAAGAGCGCCCCGTCA
>JBBPIG010000041.1 GCA_038040445.1 Acidobacteriota bacterium
AGTCGCGGTGGGGGATTTCAATGGCGATGGCAAGCTCGATCTGGCGGTGGCGAACGAACTTAGCGCCATCGTCTCGATTCTGTTGGGCACGGGCACGGGCAGCTTTGGGGCGAAGACCGACTTCGGCACTGGCGGCCTCCCACGCTCAGTGGCGGTCAGGGATTTCAATGGCGATGGCAAGCTCGATCTGGCGGTGGCGAACTCTGGTGACAACACCGTCTCGATTCTGCTGGGCACGGGCACGGGCAGCTTTGGGGCGAAGACCGACTTTGGCACTGGCCAAAGTCCATTCTCAGTCGCGGTGGGGGATTTCAATGGTGATGGCAAGCTCGATCTGGCGACGGCGAACGGTAACGGCGCCTCCGTCTCGATTCTGCTGGGCACGGGTACGGGCAGCTTTGGCGCGAAGACCGACTTCGGCACAGACACCTTTCCGTTTTTTCCGTTTTCAGTCGCGGTGGGCGATTTCAATGGCGATGGCAAGCTCGATCTGGCGGTGGCGAACCTTAACGGCGACACCGTCTCGATTCGGCTGGGCACGGGCACGGGCAGCTTTGGGACGAAGACCGACTTTGCCACGGGCAGCCGTCCAGCCTCAGTCGCGGTGGGCGATTTGAATGGCGATGGCAAGCTCGATCTGGCCGTGGCGAACGATAGTGACTCCACCGTCTCGATTCTGCTCAACGCCTGCACCGCGACCACGCCGTGCACCGCTATCGTCTGCGCGGCCAACATCACCACGACCGCCTCGATCAATAGCACATGTGCGGTGGCCACGTTCGCGCCGGTTGCCGGTGACACCTGCCCGGGTGTGACGCCGGTATGCAGCCCACCATCGGGATCCTGTTTCGCAGTCGGCACCACCACGGTGACCTGCACTGCGACAGACGAATCAGGCAACACTGCAACCTGTAGCTTCACCGTGACCGTGTTCAACGTGTGCCTTCAGGATGACAGCAATCCGGGCATTGTGTTTCTGGGCGACACCATCACCGGTGCTTATCGCTTCTGCTGTCAAGGAACAACATTCACCGGCATAGCCAAGGTGACCAAGAAAGGAAGCATCGCAACATTCGAGCAAACCGGACCGGATCGCAAAGTGCTGGCGAAGTACGATGGAGGAGTGTCCAGAGGGTCGGCCTCGATACAATCACAAGTGGCCTCGTGCACGATTACAGACAGAGATACGCGCAACAATAGCTGTTTCTGTCAATGACGTTTAATCGGGAGACGGCCGATTGCTACCGGGCAGTCGGCCTTCTCAATAGTCGTCAAGTGTTTTTGACGCCTCGGTACCTCGCTCGGCCGGTTGTCTCTCTTCGCTTGCCCGTCACAAACCACCACCACCCATCAGCAGCGCCGATAACTTAACCGCCGGCATCATCCAAAAGCACCACACTCAGGAAACATGCAACGGAAGAGGATTCAGCTAAGCGGCTGCCACCCGCACAGAAGCTTCTCAATCCTCAGTAGAAAATGATCGAAGTTTTGCGTCGAAAGCAAACCCGTGCTAGGATTGTGTCGCTTGACGAGCTGAGAGCGCTTCGGACGCCGCTCTCAATTCCTACTTTCCATCAAATCCGATCTGTTGCGGTACATAGCGCCAACGAAAAGCAGCAAGAGAACGATTTCGATTGTAGGAGGCTTTGCGATCTTTCTAGCATTCCTGCTAATGGGACTCGGTTATGGTGACGCACGAACCGCGGCTACCTCGAAGGACGATATTCGCTTAGAGCAGGTGCGAATTGAGGTACTGCTTGACGACCCAGGCGGACACAAACCGGCAGAACCCGGCGCCACGGTCCGCGTGGCGATACTAAGCACCGAGAGCTTTGATGCCACGAGTATCGATCCCGCGAGCATAACTATTGAAGGGGTCCCGGTAGTAAGAAGGAAGAACGGCAAGGCTAGAGCTTCCATTCAGGATGTGAACGGCGATGATCTTATGGATTTGATCGTTCGGGTCAACGCCGAAGGCTTACACATAACTACAGAGCCGAAGAAAATAGCTATGCAAGGAGCGACATTGGATGGAAGGCTAGTTCAAGGCGGGGGTTGTGTTCGGTCCTCTGGCATTCCTTGCGCTGGGGAACTGTTGTCCCCGCCGGACGGGAAAAGCCGGTCAGGCAAGGCCGGCAAGAAGAATGTAAGCATCGCCGCCGTCAACGCGACTATCGTTTCGGCGGGAGCAACGCTCGTTTCTGAAAGCTGCACGCCTCCCAACGGCGCACTCGATCCGAACGAGACGGTGACCGTTAGCTTCTGCATACAGAACACCGGCGTGGGAAACACCACCAAACTCATCGGGACATTGCAGGCGACTGGCGGGGTGACTAATCCGAGCGGCCCGCAAGATTACGGTGTCGTTGTAGCCGGCGGTCCTCCTGTTTGCAGAAACGTCACGTTCACGGTGACAGGTACTTGTGGAGGGACCATCACAGCTTCTATCCAGTTCCAGGACGGCGCGACCAACCTGGGCACCGTGACTTACACCTTCACGCTTGGGACGCTCGTCGTCGTCTTCCAGGAGAATTTCGATGGTGTGACTGAGCCCGCCCTGCCCGCTGGATGGACACCCTCCCAAGGGGTCACACTCATGGGTGGTCCCTTGTGGGTTACCTCTACCACAACGCCAGATACGGCGCCTAACGACGCTTTCTCCACCGCCCCGAATCACACGTTTGACAATCGGCTGGATACGCCTTTGATCGCGATCCTGACTGGGTCAGCTCAATTGATTTTCAGAAACAATTTCGATCTGAACGATTCTGGAGGAGGCTTTGACGGAGCCGTGCTCGAGATTTCTTCTCCGAATATCGAGTCGGGCGATTTCACTGGTATCACCGCTGCCGGTGGAAGCTTCGTCAGCGGCGGCTACAACATGACAATCCCTGAAGACCAACCCAGCGTCATCGCCGGACGATCGGCATGGAGTGGGACCTCCGGCGGATATATAACCACTGTGGTCAATTTACCCGCCGCCGTGGCCGGTCAGTCCATCACGTTACGGTTCCGTTTGGCGTGTGACAATAATGTGGCGAGCGTCGGTTGGAGAATTGACACCATCAGAATAACCGATGGCTTCGTCTGCAGCACAACTTGTCCACCGCCCGCTTGCACGATTACCTGTCCGGGAAACCAGTCGCCGTCGGCCGCGACGGGCCAGTGCTTCGCTGTAGTCACCTATGCCGCTCCAACCACTACCGGCACGTGCGGCACGGTAACCTGTTCGCCGGCTTCAGGCTCGATGTTCCCTATTGGCACGACCATCGTTACCTGCGCTAGCACCGCGGGACCGAGCTGCAGCTTCGCAGTCACAGTAAACGATACGCAGGCGCCGGTGATCACCTGCCCGGGCGACATCACCACCACGACCACTATCAATAGTCCGTGTGCGGTGGCCACGTTCGCGCCTACTGCGACTGACAACTGTCCGGGTGTGACAACGTTATGCAGCCCAGCTTCGGGCTCCTGTTTCGCGGTTGGCACGACTACCGTGACCTGTACGGCTACCGACTCATCGAGCAACACGGCAACCTGCAGTTTCACCGTAAGCGTGTTCAACGTATGCCTTCAGGATGATAGCAATCCGGGAATAGTGTTTCTGGGTAACACTGTCACTGGAGATTATCGTTTCTGCTGTCGTGGAACGATCTTTACCGGCCGAGCCCAGGTAACGAGGAAAGGAAACATCGCGACGTTCGAGCAATTCGGACCGGATCGCAAAGTGCTCGCGAAGTATGATGGAGGAGTAAACAGAGGTTCGGCCTCGATACAATCACAAGTGGCTTCGTGCACGATTACAGACAGAGACACGCGCAACAATAGCTGTGTTTGTCAGTGACGTTTTTGATCGGGAGAAGGCCGATTGCTACCTGGTAGTCGGCCTTCTTAGCCACCAGCACGCACCGAAGAGCGATCAACGCCACGCGCCACCGCAGCGCGAGCCTCACCGCAGGAACCGCGTACAGGAAGTAGGCTAGCAAGGCGAGGCCGGCGATCAGCGCCACGAGCAAGAGCATCGACGGGCGAGCGCCGAAGCTGAACTGGCTCTTTGAGAAGAGCGCTTGCCGGTGATTGAACAGAAAACTTACAACCTGTTCCAAGTATCATCTCCCGTTATGAGTGCGCTCTCCGTCACGATGACGACATGCGATGCAGTCATTCTAATTGTTAACGCGCGAAGCCGCAAAAAGATTTGCGTGGAGTTGACCAAGAAGGGTGGGTCGAGGGCAAGCACGTTTGTCGAAGGGCGAATGCGGCCCGCATTCTTGCCGCGAACTAATTCAGGAAAACCTAATCGCTTATATTCCGGTCGCTGATTCCTGATTCCCTCTTCCTGTCAGGGAATTCGATGAGTAGTTCACGCCAATTCGATCTTGAGCTCCTTGCCAACAGCAAGCGCTAAGCGCTCCAACAACTCCAGGGTAATCGAGGTGTTATCAGGGTCGAGCAAAGAATCCACTTGCGAACGACTCGTCCGCAGTCGCTGGGCGAGTCCCCTTCGACTGATCTTGGCCTCTTGCATGATGTCAGCCAGTTGCAGTACCAGCAATCGCTTGTGGGCTTTGGCTGACACCACCTCGAGAATACCTTCATCGGCTAAGAAGTCATCGAAATTGCTGCCCGTATACTTGTTCATATCACTTACCCGTTAAGCCAAAGATTCCTTCGCCGCCGCGCGAGTTGCAAGTCATGCGGCGGAGTCTTTCGGGATTTCTTGACGAAGCCGTGGAGCAGTGCCATTTGACCCTCGTGTTCGGTAAACAGGACGCGAGCCGCACGACCGCCGCTGAGATGACTCCGCACTTCCCATAAATCGGCTTCCACTTTCCTAACCAGCGGCATTCCTAGAGGCCAACGAAATTGAACCAACTTGATGTCCTCCCCAATGATCTTCCGATCACTCTTGTCCAAGCCTTTCAACCATTCACGAACTGGCTGACGCCCTAACGCCGTGCGGAAAAAGACGACGCTGAGAATGGGACTTGAGCTCATGAGCGTAAAGCGACATCTTCAAGACAAAGAACTCACAATCAAACGAGATCTGAGTATAACAGCATGTGCGAAAGCGTTATTCTAATTGTTCACGCCCCAGGCCGCAAAAAGATTTGTGACGATCTTGGCAGGAAAGCAGGCTCCGAGGAAAGCGAGCATACACATCGAGCGGACACGTTGATGTTAACGCGAGGGTAAGGATGGTTTGAAGATGGTTTCTAGTTGACGCTCAATTCGATCGAGCCGCTGCTCAATCGCCGCAAAGCGCGGGTCTAGAGCAGCAGCGAGCGTCTACGGCGTCAAAGCGAGCGTCTACGGCTAGACCAGAGGCGGCGGCCCAAACCGTTTCGTTTGGCCCGAAGACCGACTTCGGCACGGGCAGTACTCCATTCTCCGTCGCGGTGGGCGATTTCAATCGCGATGGTAAGCTCGATCTGGCGGTGGCAGACTTTGGCGCCGACACCGTCTCGATTCTGCTGGGCACGGGCACGGGCAGCTTTGGGGCGAAGACCGACTTCGGCACGGGCAGCTTTCCAAACTCAGTCTCGGTGGGGGATTTCAATGGCGATGGCAAACTCGATCTGGCGGTGGCGAACACCGGTGACGACACCGTTTCGATTCTGCTGGGCACGGGCACAGGCATCTTTGGGGCGAAGACCGACTTCGGCACGGGCAGCTTCCCACGCTCAGTGGCGGTGGGCGATTTCAATGGCGATGGCAAGCTCGATCTGGCGACGGCGAACGAAGGTGACGCCACCGTCTCGATTCTGCTGAACACCTGCACCGCGAACACGCCGTGCACCGCTATTTGCACCACTACCATTACTCAGATGTGGCCGCCCAACCACGCCTTGGACAACGTGGGCCTGTCTGTCAGCGCCAGCGACAATTGTTCAGGTGCAACTGTCTCGGTCGATGTATTCAGCGACGAGGACGACCAAGAGCAAACCGGCGACGGAAACTTCTCGCCCGACGCTAAAGACATCGCCCCGGGCACTCTGCGGCTGCGTTCTGAGCGCAAGGGCAACGCGGATGGGCGAGTGTATCTGATCATAGTCACAGTGACTGACGCATCGGGCAACGTGTCCCGCTGCTGCAGCACGGTGACCGTGCCGCATAGCCGGAAAGTCTCTGAAATCGAGAGCGTGAATGCACAGGCTGCTGCCGCCTTGGCATATTGCCAGCAGCACGGCAGTGCACCTCAGAACTTCTTCAGAGTTGGGGACGGGGCGGTGATTGGTCCCATCCAGTAGGCCGAGACTTTCGCCTATGAGACGTTGTGTTTGTACGTGCCGGTAACTGGCGGCGCCGATATGAGCTTCGATCTCACGGGCTGCTCATTCGCTCAATATAGCATCGGTGATGCGCGCGACTTCGACCATTTGTTTCACGTCGTGGACGCGAACGATGTGCGCTCCTCGCAGGATTGCCGCCGCTACTGATGCCGCCGTCCCTGAGGTGCGCTCGCCTTCCGGGCGGCCGGTCAAGCGGCCAATAAAGCTTTTTCTGGAAGTGCCAATCATCAACGGGAGGCCAAACACCTCGAAACGATTCAGGTGATTGATGATTGAAAGATTCTGTTCGAGCGTTTTGCCGAATCCTATGCCGGGGTCGATGATTATCTTGGCGCGCTCGACGCCACGCGATTCGGCGGCCAGGATCGCAGTAGCAAGATCGGCCTCGATCTCCGCGAATATATCGGGGCTGGGTTCCATCTTCTGCATTGTCGCCGGCTCGCCTCGCATATGCATTAGCACCAGCCCAGCGCGCTCACGCGCTGCAACATCGGCTATCGCGGGATCAAATCGCAGCGCGCTGACGTCGTTTACGATGCTCGCACCCGCGGCAAGCGCGGCCCCGGCAACTTCGCTTTTATAGGTGTCGATCGCAATCGGGACCCGCA
The DNA here is from genome assembly GCA_038040445.1 of Acidobacteriota bacterium. NCBI lineage: Bacteria > Pseudomonadati > Acidobacteriota > Blastocatellia > Candidatus Onstottus > Candidatus Onstottus frigus. Next base: position 6,902 of record JBBPIG010000041.1, read on the forward strand.
ACCTGCCGCCCAATCCGCTCAAAACCGGCAGCACTCGCGAGATCTCCTCATCAGCCGAGAGCCGAGTGGAGCCGGGTCTGGTTGATTCGCCGCCGACTTCGATGATGTTCGCGCCCTCACTCTCCATCTCGAGCGCGCGATCGATTGCCACTGCCGGCTCGAAGTTCTGACCGCCATCGGAGAACGAATCCGGCGTGACATTTAACACGCCCACGACAACCGTGCGCGTGCCGAGCTCGATCGTGGCCCCATCCCTGAGTTTAATGGAGAAAACCTTTCTCATCGGCTGAAGGCTAGCCGCTCGCGACACTCGCGCGCAAGGCACGCACGGCCAGGCCCAATTGACATTGATCGGGCTTCGTATCAACATTGCGGCGCACTTATGCAACCGACTGAACGACTGTACTTCCGCGATTCCAGCTTGCTGGAATTCTCCGCGACCGTTGTCGAGGTGAAGCAATCTGCGCTCGGAGATTGCGTCGTGTTGGATCAAACCGCGTTCTATCCAACAGGGGGAGGTCAACCTAACGATACCGGCGCGCTGGGCGAAGCCAAGGTCCTCGACGTGTTCGAAGATGAAGCGAACGTCATCTATCACGTCGTCCAACCCGCGGGCTCGCTCGAGCCGGGCCAGGGCGTCACCGGAACAATTGATCGAGCGCGGCGGCTCGATCACCTGCAACAACACAGCGGCCAGCACATCTTGTCTCAAGCATTCGTTCAGACCTGCGAAGCCGAAACTCGCTCGTTTCATCTGGGCTCACAGACATCGACCATCGACATCGAGTTGCAGTCACCCACGGATGACCTAATGCGTGGCGCTGAAGATCTCGCAAACGCGATCGTCTTCGAAGACCGGCCGATGCGTGTGCATCTGGTCAATGAAAACGAGGCGGCTCGTCTGCCACTCAGAAAAGAAAGCGCTCTGCGGGGCAATATTCGGGTGATCGAAATCGAGAACTTCGACTGGTCGCCGTGCGGCGGCACTCACGCGGCGCGAACCGGTCAGATCGGGCTCATAGCCATACGGTCATTCGAGCGCGCAAAGAAAATGACTCGCGTCGAGTTCGTCTGCGGAGGCCGGGCGCTCGCCGATTATCGGCTTGCCAGCAATACGGCCCTGGCGGTCGCGCGGTTGTTCAGCTCGGACCGAGAGGGCTCGCCGGAGCTGGTGGCGGCCGCGATACAAGAGAACAAGACTTTGAAGAAGCGCATACGCGATTTGTTGGAGCTGGCGATGAGCGCTGAAGCGTCGGAGCTGCTGGCGGCTGCCCCCGATTCGGGAAGCTTCAAGATAGTCCAGGCGGTGTTCGGCGGGCGCGATCTTGAAGAAGTGCGTGTGCTCGCGTCGAAGATAGTTCAGCGTGAGCCATCGATAGCACTCCTGGCGACCAAGGATGCCGGAGCCGCTCGTTTGGTGTTCGCCCGGTCAGCTTCGCTAACGCAGAATATGAGTCAGCTTCTAGCGGAAGCGTGCGAAGAGTTGGGGGGACGCGGAGGAGGCAAACCTGACCTGGCACAAGGCGGGGGCCCCAATGTTATGAAAGTTGAACAAGCGATAGTAGCGGCATCCGAAAAGCTCATGACTTTCTGAATCGCACGTTGACATCCTCCGGCAGGCTGCATTTGCCTTGAAGTTCGAACGCTCGTTCGATAGCATGCAAAACGTCTGAGCATGGCCAAAGCACCGGGAGGGGTGATGACCTACACGACCACAACCATCACGCAGAAATACCACGACGCGATTGTCGACTGGCAGGAGAAGAACTTCCCTGAGCTCGATATCCTGATGAAGCACTGGGATGGCTACTTCAGGGGCGTGCCGCCGTTTCAATTGTTGGCGAAGGTCGGCGATGTCAAAAGCGATATCATAGAAATCGGGCAGTACACGGGACAGAAACGATTCGAGCACGCGAAGGAAATGGTGGGGAACGCGTTCTTCAGCGCTCGCGATATCGTGCGCGCCCAATGCTCTACCGAGCTTGGCTCCATTCAACAGCACCGCCTCACGCTCGACAACGCCGTAAGCGATAAAGGCAAATTCGCCGTGCTCAGAATCATGGCCGAAGAACTGCGCCACGCCTACCAGATGTTCTGGGTGTTGGATCAGGATCCCACGTGGAAGAAGCCGGGCCTGGGAGACGTCGCCAAGCAGACGATCGAGGAACTGCTGTCGATGGAGCTCGGGAGCCACGTGCTCGACGCTTTCAACATCGACTTCAACGACTTTCTCGATAACGTTACCTACGCCACTGTGATCGACCTCGTCGGCAAGTATCAGCTCGAGATGCAGCAGGTCTTCAGCTATGCGCCGATGGCGCGCAGCATGGGTCCAATGCTGCAAGAAGAAGCATTTCATTTGGGCAGCGGCAGAAAGCTGCTCAAGGAGATCGGGCAGATGGCCGCTCGCGGCGAAGGCGATTACAGCATCGAAGACCTGCAGCGAGCAATGAACCTCTGGTACCCTCGCGGCCTCGAGATGTTTGGCAACGAGCTTGGCGGCGAGACCGCGGTCACATTCGGCTTCAAGGACAAGACGAACGGCACGGCTCAGGCCGAGTACGTCGAGGAAGTGCGCGGCGTCGTTCGCAATGTGAATGTCGGGATCGTTCAAGAGCGGATGCCGAGCAGCTCGCGCGAGGATGCCCACGCGTTGATTGACGAAATTGAACGCAGTGGCGACCCCCAAAGGGGCATCAAGCCCGAGGATCTGATGTCACTGCCCGACGGCAAGTTTTTTCGCAAGCGCGGGCCTGAGGAACTTATCTTCAAACCTTACGGCGTCAGAGGAGAACTGCTCACCAAGGATGGAAACTCGCTTTCACCAGAGGGGTATCTGCAATACCTCTCAACCGTGCTCCCCTCGAAGTTCATCGGAAGCCGGGAATACAATAAGTATGTGAACCAGATGAACGACCACTACGCCGGCAAGTAAGGGCAAAGGGCAAAGAGCAAAGGGCAAAGGGCAACGCGAGGCGGCACCTCTTTGCCCTTTGCCCTTTGCCCTTTGCTCCTTGCCCTTTGCCCTTTGTTGCGCGCTTCGAAAGATTGATGCTATTTTCTGGCTCTTTGCATTGGGGGAGACTTGTCCGATTCGAAGGCATTCTCGGCCATCTATCTGAGCATCGGCCTCAGCTATCTGGGCGTAGGGCTCGTTGCGCCGCTTATCCCAATCCTGCTCGCTGGCCACGGTGAGAACAGCTTCATGGTCGGGCTGATCGGCTCGACGATGTTCACGGCCTTCACGCTTGCCTCCTTCCCCGTCGGAGCGGCGACTGACCGCATTGGTCCGAAGCCGATGCTCGTCGGAGGCCTGATTGTGTACGGCGTGGCGATACTCCTATTCGCGTTTATCAAAGTGACCTGGCTCTTCTTTGCGGTGCGTGCGATCGAGGGTGTAGGCGCCTCGGCCATCTCCGTAGCCACGGAAACAATGATCAACCGGCTGAGCAAGCCCGAGGAGCGAGCCCGGCGCATGAGCTACTACGCGCTTGCAATAGGAATCGGGTGGGCCGCCGGTCCGCTTGCCGGGGCGCTGCTATACCGAATACGGCCAGACGTTCCCTTCATTGGTTGCTTCGTGTTGAGCGTTCTGGCTGCTTTGTTGGCCGCCAGTTTGATCAAGAAGGCGCCTATCGGATCCCATCACGGGGAGGCCATCCTGAGCGTACTCTCGTCGAACATCATTGTGCCCATATCAGCCGGGGCTCTCTACGGCTATCTGATGTCTTCGTTAGTGACCCTGTTCCCACTTTATCTGAAGCTGATCAAAGTTCCAGAAACGGGAATGGCCGCCATAATCACCGCGGTCATAGTCGGCACAATAATCAGCCAGGTCCCGATCGGCCACGCAGCGGACCGGTTCGGCAAGCGCAAGACACTTCTGATCTGCACGGTATTGCTGGGAGGCGTTTTCGCGTTGATGTCTCTTCATTCCGATTGGCGTTTGTTCCTCGCGACTGGCGTCCTGTGTGGCGCCTTGGCTGGAAGCCTGTATCCGATCGGGCTGGCGTTGATCGGTGAGATCGTCAGGAAAGAACGGCTTGGCGCGGCGACTGCGACCTTCTCGCTCGCATTTGGACTGGGGAGCCTGATCGGTCCTTCCATGTCGGGGTTCGCTATGACTCACTTCAGCGATTCGAAATGGCTCTTCTACCTGCCCTCGCTTTTGTCCGCGGCGTTCGCTTTGGAGATCGTCTTGCTCTACCGAAGGACCGCTGGTCGATCTCACGCGACCGTGGAACAGAGTTAGCCGGTTCTGCCCTTTTTTGCCACGTTAACTCCCCTTCGCCCTTACGATCTAAGGAACTACGGTTGTGTTTGTGCTGTGGCTTACTGATAGCGCAAACAACCTCATTGTAAGTTCACCCGCCATCCTGCTACAATTTCAGAGCTTGAGACACGAGGGGAGATGAAACTGTAGTAAGAGTCTGTTAACATCGCGTGGCAGGCGCGCAGACTCGATAACAAAGCAACCTCGAACAAATGCAGACCAGGCCGCTGTCGCCTTCCGCTAAAAGAACAGGACAGTGGCTAACATTAACTTCGGAAGAACCTGGGCTAGAGAGGTGATTGAATTGGCTAAGGGAACAAAGACAAAAAGAAAAAGACGTACCAAGGGACCGAGCGAGAAGATTCGCTCGTTGGCAGCCATAAGTCTCGCCAACAAAGTTGGCTACTTGAAGCTGTCTGACTTGGTAGGACAAAACAGCAGATCCGCCGAGAACGCGATAGAAAAAATGCCCAAGCGCAACTTCAAGGCGGGCGACGCAGTCTATCCTTCATCTCACAAAGGCCCGATGGCTTGCCTTGTGAGGAGCGGGAAGGTAAACATCGTTCGCACCGCTTCGACCGGCCGCGACTTCGACGTTAAGTCAGTCGAAGCGGGCACGATCTTTGGGGACATGCCAACGCTGGGGCAATCAATGTTGGGCGCCAAGGCCGTTGCCGCGGAACCATCCAAGGTAACATTCATTGGCCCGGCCGAGTTCGAAAAACTCGCTTCTGCTTCGCCGTCGGTTGCGCTCAACCTGGCTCGCCAGATAGGGCCGCGACTGGTGGATGCCGAAAGAAGGCACGAGCAGTCTGCCTTCCAACCGGTGACTTCAAGGGTGGCGTCGCTGCTTCTTAAGCTCGGCGGTGGGAGCAAGGAGGTCAGCGGGTACACTCATCAGGAGATGGCCGATATGCTTGGAGTGTATCGCGAGACCGTGACGAACGGCATCGCCGAGTTGAAGCAGGATCACCTTATCAAGGTTGGCCGAAAGCGGATTACAGTGCTTGACGTCTCGGCCCTTCGAAAGATGGAGACGATCTGACCGCTTCGTTGCCTTGAGGACCGAACGGCGAGTAGAATTAGCTGTTGCTGGAATACTCGCCGGAGTCGGCCCTATGGAAATCCTCTGGATCATCATACTCCTGGGCTACGCCGTGTGCGTAGCCCAATCTATTTTTGCGCTGACAACCAAGCGGCCGCTGATGAGAAAGACTGCTCTGGCCGCGCTGGGGATCGCTCTGGGCGCGCACACGAGCTGGCTTTTCCTTCGCGGACTAGGCACGGGCAGATTTCCGCTCGTCGGAACCCAGGAGATGTGCGCGTTTCTCGCCTGGGGCCTTGTCCTTTCAACCCTGATAGCGTATCGGTGGTACCACGCGAACGCGCTTAAGGCTTTCATCTTCCCGATCGTGTTGGTGCTGGCGGCAATCGCCGCGATTTCACCGGGCGAGACCGGTCAGCCTCAAGAGTTCAGCAATACCCTTCAAAGTATCCTGTTGCCCGCGCACGTGGGACTGCTACTGCTGGCTTACGCGTCGTTCTTCGTGGCTTTCGGCGCGGGTGTGATGTATATCGTTCAGGAGCGCGAGCTAAAGCACAAGCGGTTCGGTACGATCTTTTACAGACTTCCCTCACTGGATACCTGCGACGCGATTAGTTCCCGGGCCATGGCGATCGGGTTTGTGCTGATGACGCTGGGAATCGTCGGGGGGTTGTGGTACTCGTATTCCCGCTACCACGTATACTGGCAAGCGGGCCCTCTCGAAATATTCTCCGTCGTCACCTGGCTGCTCTATCTGGTCATCATCCAATCGAGAATAAACGCCGGCTGGGGCGGACGGGCCGCGGCTCTCGCTTCGATCTTAAGCTTCATAATCGTGATTTGTAGCCTGGTGGGAGTCCGTTATCTGGGACACGCGTTTTGAGGACCAGAGCCTCAGAGGCCGGGGGTCCGAGGTTAGACCGGCTGAGCCCAAAGCTCCGATGTCTGACTTCTAAGCAATGAACATCGTACTCATAGGATTGAGCCACAAGACAGCGCCGCTCGAGATGCGCGAGCGATTGGCGTTCGGCGAGCCGCTGCTCCCGGATGCGCTGGCCAGGCTCGTCGATCAGGAGATATTAGAAGAGGTCTTGATAGTCTCGACCTGCAACCGGGTCGAGTTGATAGCATCAACGCCGTCTGGCGCCGACCGCGGGCTGGATTGCCTGGCGCGCTTTCTTAGTGACTTTCACCAGCTACCACCAAATACGCTAAACGGTCACGTCTACAAGCACGCCGACGCCAATGCCATAAAACACCTGTTTCGTGTCGCCTCGAGCCTGGATTCGATGGTCGTTGGAGAATCGCAAATACTCGGTCAGGTGAAGGAAGCTTATCAACACGCGATCAACGCCGGGACGATCGGGCGCGTGCTCAGCCAGTTGATGCATCGCGCGCTGACAGTCGCAAAGCGAATTCGAACAGAGACCGGAGTCGCGCAAAACCCGGTATCGGTCAGCTCAGTCGCCGTCGAGCTCGCCAAAAAGATATTCGGAGACCTTTCGGACAAGACGGTGCTTCTGGTGGGCGCCGGCGAGATGGGCGAACTCGCTGCGCGCTGCTTGATCGAGGCCGGCACCAGCAATCTGATCGTGACCAATCGCAGCGCCGCCCGCGCCGACGAGATCGCAAGCCGGTACTCGGGCGGCGCGGTGAACTTCGCAGCCTTCTACGATGCGCTGCCGTCCGCTGACATTGTGCTTTGTTCGACTGGCGCTCCCGACTACGTCATTCGTCGCTCCGAGACCAAGCGCGCCCTCAAGTCTCGAAAGAAGGGTCCGGTGCTTTTCGTCGACATCTCGGTCCCAAGAAACATCGATCCCGGCCTCGCCGGTCTCGAGAACGTCTTTCTGTTTGACATCGACGATCTCGACTCGGTCGTCAAGACTAACATCCGCGAGCGCGAACTGGAGGCTGAGCGTGCCGAATCAATAATTGATGCCGAGGTTCAGCACTTCGTCGAGCAACTGCGGGCGCTGGATATCGGTCCGGCCGTCGTTGAAGTCAAGGAACTTCTCTCGCAAATCGTAGTGAGCGAGTTCAAACGGAATCGAAAACGCCTGGGGCATCTGAGTCCGGAACAGGAAACGGCTATTGAAGACGTCTTGATCCCGGCGCTGGTCAATAAGCTTTCACATCCGATGATCGTCCACCTGCGCAACGCGGCAAGCGACGGCAAGCCCACCCAGATGGTCGAAGAACTCCGCAAGATGATTCGGATCGATTGATTGGAAGTGTGACCATTGATTCAGAAGATCACTATCGGAACACGCGGCAGCCTGCTGGCATTGTGGCAAACCAACTGGGTCAAGACTCAGATAGAGCAGCTCCATCCGGGCATCGAAGTTGAGATCAAAGTCATTTCAACAAAAGGCGACCGCGTGCTCGACGTCTCGCTTCCAAAGCTCGGCGAGCAAGGCAAGGGGCTGTTCACCAAAGAACTGGAAGACGCTATCCTCGAACACCGCGTGGACCTCGCTGTTCATAGTCTCAAGGACCTGCCCACCGAACTCCCGGCTGGCTTGCGCATTGGCGCCATATGCGAGCGCGAAGACGTGCGCGATGCGATTGTCGCTCGCGGCCCGGTCAACTCTTTCAGCGAACTGCCCGAGCGCGCCCTGATCGGCACAAGCAGTCTTCGCCGCCGGTCGCAGCTTCTGGCGGCGCGGCCTGATCTTACTATCGAGCCTGTTCGAGGCAACGTCGACACGCGGCTCCGCAAGCTCGACGAAGGTCAGTTCGATGCCATCGTGCTGGCCAGCGCGGGTCTTCATCGGCTTGGACATGCCAATCGCATAACCGAATACCTCAGCGAAGACCTCGTCCTGCCGGCAGTCGGTCAGGGCGCGCTTGCGATTGAGACTCGCGCTGACGATTCTGCGACCGGCGAGATCATTCGCGCGCTCGATCACGCGGCGACCCGCCTGGCTTGCGGTGCAGAGCGCGCCTTCCTGAAGGGTCTGGGCGGTGGGTGCCTGGTTCCGATTGCGGCTCTTGCGACGATTGAGTCCGAGGTGATGACTTTGACCGGACTGGTCGCGACGCCTGATGGTACGCAAGTCGTGCGCGATCGGCGCAGCGGTCCATCGCGGGATGCTGAATTGATCGGCCGGCAGCTTGCGGATGAGTTGCTCGCACGTGGAGCTGAAAGGCTACTCGGTTCGTCGAGATCTGATCGTCCTGGTTGAACGGCTTTTAAGCCGCTTGAGATGAACCGGAGTAGTAAGAAGGGCTGCCGCACTGAATCAAGCCAGCCCGCTTGAGCAACCGCGAAAGACGGCCGTGCAGTTAATAAATGAGGATGTACCTGCCGCACGCCCTTCAGTAATGAGTATGGAACAGCAAACAGCAAATCGCCTCGTAGCGTCTCAAGAGCTGAGCCTGATGCAGACGCAAGTATGTTTGAAGCCAGGCCGGTAGCCTGCGCGCCTTCGTCCGTGCGCGCTGCTTGTTGTGGCTTAGTGCAGATGCTCAGATTGACAAGCCAAGTAGCCGACTCTATATTGAGCTAGCTCGAGATCAACTGGATAGCATTGATGATGAAAGATCGTGTACAGGGCGGCAACTCCAAGAGCATTAAGATCCTATTTCTCGGCCAATGCCTTCAATACGGTTACCAGAATCTGGATCGGTCATTGACTTTTGTAGCTCTGGCAATCTCCAACCTTGAAGCTCGGTTCCCCCAACTTGAGTTGCAACTCGATCTCAAACAGCTCTATCACCCAAAAGGATTGAAGGCAATTCTCAGGCACAGGCTTCTGCTGTCTCGACCAGACATCGTAGTCATTAGCGTGATCGGGAGTTTCGCTGCGGTTTACACACGAGTCAATCTTCTTTATGAAATTGCCCCTGAGGTCGTTGATACGGCGCGCTCTTTTCTCCAGAAGGTTGAGGCTAAGCGCAGTGGCACGGGCGATCTTGTGAAGTCAAATACCCCGATCGACAAGCTGTTTGCACTGCACCCGCCCCTCGCGCTCGACGAATATGAGCGCCTGATTATGGAGGGCATCGAGCTTTGTCGAACCAGCGCTTGCCGAGTGGTACTAATGGGGCCCGGGCGCTTTAACGAAGATACGAACGAGAACTATGCCATTCCTTCACCTTCACTCTGGCCATCCGTCAATGAGATGGTAGGACGGATTGGCAAGAGCACGAACACTGCGGTGATCGATGTTCAAAGCGCCTTGTCTGAACACGGCGGCGAAGTCTTCTTGCCTAATAATATTAGATGGAGCCGGGTGGGACATCAGATCGTAGCACGGGAAGTCGAGAACGTTCTTGCCTCGCAGATAATGTCACTAAATCCCATTGCGGTCTGATCCATTGGCTCACCGTTCTCGCGAGGCGAACTGCCGGGCGACCAGCCAGATGAACATCAGATTGCCCACCAGGTAACGTTTCCATAGCCTGCGCGGTTCACGAATAAGACGGTGAAACCATTCGAGCCCCCCCCGCTGCATCCACCGAGGCGCGCGAGCCGCCAACCCGCCTACGTGATCGAAGCTTCCTCCAACGCCAATCGCGAAGCGGGCGCCCGTGTGCGCGAGGTTCGAAGCGATCCAATACTCTTGACCAGGTGAACCCATTGCCACAAACAGCAAGTCCGGGGCGCTTTGCTTTATGGCTTCAGCGACCGCGTTCGATTCAGAAGCAGCAAAGTAACCGTTGCGATATCCGGCCACGCGGAGGTTTGGATGCCGGGCAGTGAGCCGTCTAACTGTGCCACGCACTGATTCCTCTCGCGCGCCCAAAAAGTAAACCGATAGCCCACACCGGGCAGCATGCTCGACCAGGCGCTGGAATAGATCAATGCCGGTCACGCGTTGCTTGAGCGCTCGACGCAAGAGACGCGACGCCCACACTACGGACATGCCGTCGGCCGCTACAAAATCTGCCTCGAGCAACGCGCGTTTTAGGGCTTCATCTCGGTTGGCAGTTACGATCTTGGCGGCGTTGACCACCGCCGCATAGTGAGGTCCGCCTTCTGAAACGAGCTTGTCGACTAGTTCCACAGCTTCGTCTTCGCTCAGATTTGCGATGGGTATCCCGGCCACGGTGACACAAAGCGGGCTGGCAGTGGTGACGGGGCGTAACGGGGCGGACGATGAATGATGCGGGCCTGGGCGGATCTTTTCGCTCACCTCGGCTCCTCTGCCCCTGCTCCTCCGCGCTTCGGTCCGCCGGTTACAGCCCGGTCTTGCCGTTTCCGTCGTCTTCGACATTGATCGTTTCGCGAATGAGATAGGTGGGCTTTCCTTGAGACTCGTGATAGGTACGAACGATCATCTCTGCCAGCAGGCCCATAAAAATGAACTGCACGCCCATCGCGAACATGATCATCGAAAGCGTGGCGAGCGGCATGCGATTCAAATGCACGCCCTCGACGAAGCGGTAGTACAGCGCGAACGCGAACGAAAGGAGCGAGATCGCCAGGCATACCAACCCGGCCGTGCCGAAGAGATAAAGCGGTTTCGTCAGAAAGCTCGAAAGGAACTTGATCGTGATCAAATCAAACAAGACCTTTATCGTCCGCGAGAGCCCGTACTTCGACTCACCCGCGCTTCGCGGGTGATGAGTGACCGGTATCTCGGTGACGCGCGCGCCTGCCCATCCCGCGTATATCGGGATGAAGCGATGCATCTCTCCGTACAGCTTTACACCAGTGAGCGCTTCACGGCGATACGCCTTCAAGCTGCATCCATAGTCGTGAAGGTCAACTCCGCTCAGCGTTGAAATCAATCTATTTGCCAGGCGTGATGGAAGCCGCCGCGTCAACCATGTATCTTTGCGATCCTTGCGCCAGCCCGACACGACGTCGTAGCCCTCGTCGAGCTTGTCGAGCAACCGCTTTATGTCAGCCGGATCATTCTGAAGATCGGCGTCCATCGGAATGAGTATTTGTCCGCGCGCGTGATCGATGCCCGCGCTCATCGCGGAAGTCTGGCCGTAGTTGCGGCGCAGCGAGATAACTCGCACCCGCGAGTCTCGCGCCGCTAAGCCGCGCAACTTCGCAAGGCTCTGATCGGTTGAGCCGTCGTCGATGTATATGACCTCGTAGCTGCGGCCCAGTCTTTCGAGTGCGTCGGTGAGCTTCAGATCGAGTCGGTCGATGTTGTCCTCTTCGTTGTACACCGGCAAGAAGACGGAAATCACCAGCGTAGCCGGTTTGCTCGCCAACTCCTCCACGGTTTCCAGCAGATACTCTTTCATAGCGATCGGGCGCGATGTCCGAGACTTCAAATCGCAAATCCAGGAAGCGAAAATTTCAGGTTCGGGATTCGAGAAAAGATAGTAGACCCGCAACTCAGCAGGGGCAAGGTCGCAGATGTCAGATGACGTTAATAGCCGAACGCTCGCACAATTGGGGCCGCGCAGAGCGGGGGATTGACAAGAAACTGGCTTCGCGGCTTGTGCTGCACGCGTTTGTTGGACGGCGTTGCTACCACAGCCCATTCCGCCCCAAAGTATTCCTCAGATTCTTTGCTAGCCCCTCCGGGAAGATCAACTCTGTGCTGCTCTCGAGCTCCGCAATGGTCCACCATCGTGTCTCCACAATGTTCTCTTGTCGGTGGACTTCTGGCACTTCTTTGGCAAATTCTTGAGGTTGAAATCGGAGTAGAAAATATTGCTCTTGCTGCCGGAGAGTGCACTCACCCCACAGAAAGTCGGCCATCGCCTCCCACAAAGGCTCAAGCTCAACCTGCTTCACACCAAGCTCTTCGGCAGCTTCACGCTGGGCGGCCTGCTCGAAGCTTTCGCCGTGTTCCAATCCGCCTCCCGGTGTTGCCCAAAACCACTCACCGCTCGGTGGAGCGTAGCGGAAAAGGAGAATGCGCCTGTCGAAATCGACCGCAACAAGTCTTGCTGCTCGACGAAATTCAGGTTCCACGGCTATCTATCTTGGGTAACAATGTCGTTGACTCACCAGTTTGACGGGTTGTCTGAAAGCGGAGTAGTCTTTCGGGCAACGGGCCGAATACGATCTTTGACAATTCAAACTAAGAGGAGAGTTTTATCATGAATGACAATCTTATTGCTTGTACGTTGACTGTTGCATTTTACTCCGGGACTCACTCGCCGCAGATCGGAGTAACCGAAGACGGTGTGTTCAAAACCTATCAACACTTCCTTGAGAAACTGAGAGAGAATCAGACCGATGAATAGAAGGTCTTAATCGGACGCGCGTTTTTAGTAGTCTTCTTTCGACTCGTTCGTATCGGCCCGTCGCCTTGCAGATCAATCACTCAGTAGCCACTTAAGGATTAAGACTAGCCACAGCGTTACGATCACCGTAACAGCTGCTACGTCTCCCTTAGACCAAGATTTTATGTCTCTTAGGGCTTTCCAGTCTATCCTTCTGTCTTCATCATACATTACTCTCTCCCCCTTGGCGTGCTTCTTCGCCGTCTTCTTCGTCCGCTGATACTCAGCTTCCCCTTGTCAATTTCCTCTTTGGGAGATTGATAACCTTCTTGACGAACCTCTCCAAGCGGTTAAAAGAATTGCCCGGCTCCTGGAAAGATTGTTTCTTCATCATTGTCGCTCGCGCTTGAGAACCTTTTCTATTGTACCGTAGACGTTCCCTTCGAGCCCATGTGGCGAATGCTCTATATCCTCATCTTTCCCCAGCTTGCTAGTCCATGATCCAGAGGGAAGCTGCCTAGCAACATGCTGCGGCTCATTGTCCTTAACGTAAATTGCGACTTTCTCAAAACCCAATTCAAGATCGGTGCCTTCGCACAGTCGATACCCGTGAATCTCAAATACTTTTATCCAGCTATCAAGGGTATCGTCTCTTGAGATTCCCGGAGGCCAGTAGTATCCGCGAAGCGGGAAAGGGAATTTCTGCCACCATTGGCGAGTATCATACAAACTCCAAGCTATACAATTGTAGTTAGTGGCGGGATCGCTTGTCTGCTGCCATGGGTTTTCCTTGAGATTCGGAAAGTCATCCTCAAGATCATAGTCTGCCATCTACTTTAAGAGCCCTTGCTGCCTACCCCAATTCAGCCAAGCGTCAACCGCCTCATCGAACGTCGCTCCCTCTGTCGCAGGGTCGTGAAATTCGGAAAGGATATGTAGCGCCCACAGCCAATGACCGTGCGTGCGTTGTAGATCGTCCAGTATATAAGGAATCACCTCCTCGCCAAGCGAAATGATTCGTTGATAGGCCGGATGCATCGCCATCTTGGTTGCAGACGACCAGTATCGCGTCTCTTTATGCCAGCATTCGGCCAAAGCGTTAAACTCATCTCTTAGATGTGACTCGATGGCTAGTGACTGCGTCATGGCGGCGCTTGGAACTAGATCAGGATGCGGCTCCGAGATAAGACTCCCGCCCACAAGTCGCGGGTAAGGCCCGTGCCTTAATATGATCCCCGGTGTAGGCGCTATTCCCCCATTAGAAGCGCGCACAGGTTCGATGAACGCTTGAGCAATACTCGGTAGGTCTTCTCTACCGCGAATGGGCTGTGCGCTCATTATTGACCTTCCTTCTGCTGCTCTAGGCTCTTATCTTCGGTTTTGAGGAATTCCTTTAGGTTTCGTTGAAACTCAGTATAAAGAACCATTATCCTATCGAATTGTTGTGGCGAAACAGCGAGACGGGCCACACAGTGAAGGATTGGCGCTTGCGGTTGCTTTCGTTCTTCGTCGGTGAGGTAGGGGTGTTCGTCTTGGAAAAAGGATAGAATGACAGATCCGTCATTTCCGCCTTGTATTAGTACCCAGTCTGAGAATGTAATTTCAACATCATCCCACTCAATCCTAGGACGAAACCTACCGCCCGCGTTCTCAGCATCTTTTTTTTCCTGCGGTTTTTCGCCTTCGCTCGACATTCGACGCCCTCCATTATTGTCAATATTACCACGGAGGGCGCTATCCTATCTCAACTAAAAGAGCCGGACAAGGTAAACTACTCGGCCGTTGCGACCCAATTTTCTCCGCTTCCGCAATCCGCGTCCCTGTCGCTTTCAGACTGTGGCTGTCACTACGGGTTCAGCCTGCTTTGTCGATATTGTTGCCCTATTTTGCGCACTCCTGGACTGCGCTCTCAGTTATTCAATTAGTCGATGGTCACCGGAGTGCCTCGTTTCTGAACCAATCGACGAACCGTTCGAGGCCGGCTTTAATACTCGTCTGGGGGTTGTAGCCGAGCAGGCGCCGAGCCCTGTCTATGTTCGCGTATGTAACCGGCACATCGCCGGGTTGCTCCGGTTGGCGATCAATGATCGCACGCTTGTCTAGCGCGTGCTCAAGCAGCTCAACCAGCCGGCGCAGCTCGACCGTCTCGGATTCGCCCAGGTTGAATACTTCGAACTGGCTGCGATCGTAGTTCATCGCCGCAACCACTCCCGAGATAATGTCGTTGATGTAGGTGTAGTCGCGTCGAGTCGTCCCGTCACCAAAGATCGGAATGGGCAGGCGCTGCGATATCAGCCGAGCGAACTTGTGAATCGCAAGGTCCGGTCTCTGCCGAGCGCCGTACACCGTGAACAGCCGGAGGCACACGACCCGCAACCCGTACAGATGGCTGTAGACCCGGCAAGCCGCCTCACCCGCGATCTTCGTCGCCGCGTACGGGGAGATCGGACTAGCAAGCGGGTCGTCTTCCGAGAACGGGACTTTGGAATTGACGCCGTAGACCGAGCTCGACGAGCCGAAGATAAATCTGGAAACTCCGTTGCGACGGGCGGCTTCAAGCAATGTAAATGTCCCTCGCACGTTGGTCTCTTCGTAAGCGAGCGGGTCTTCCAGCGACGGGCGCACGCCGGCGCGCGCGGCCAGATGAACCACGCAATCGAATCTCGCTCGAGAGAATAGTTCGTCCATCGCTCGCCGGTCGGATATATCGGCTTCGACTAACTCGTAGTCGTCGCGGCCAAGATGAGCAGCGATGTTCGCGCGTTTGATGGCCGGGTCATAGAAGTCGTTGAAGTTATCGACAACCGTAACGCCAGCACCGCCGTCACGCAGCAGCCGATCGACGAGATGGCTTCCGATGAACCCGGCTCCGCCTGTCACTAGAATGTTGGGCATAAGAAGTCAATTGGCAGAGGTAGTAGCACAGACTTTAGCCTGCGTGCATATGCTGATTTGCAAATGACCACACAGACTAAAGCCTATGGTACATCAATAAACGCCCGGTGCCAGAGCTCGAGCGTCAGCAGTTGAAACACCTTCAAGCCATTGTCCTCGCGTCCAGACAGGTTATCGTCTATCAACTTTCGGACGAACCCATATTCGAAATAACCTCGGCTGCGAATGTTCGATTCCGACAGCAGATCTTCAACCATGTCGCGAAGGTCGCGCACCAGCCACGCGCGAACCGGCGCGCTGAAGCCAGCTTTCTTGCGATGGATGATCTCCCGCGGAAGCCACGCCTCGGCTGCTCGTTTCAAAATGTGTTTGCCGGTCAGCCCTTTCAGCTTCAAGCCGGCGGGTATTCTCGCCGCCAGCTCGACCAATTCGTGATCCAGAAACGGCACTCGCACTTCCATCGAAGTCGCCATGCTCGTCTTGTCTGTATAAGTCAGGTTCAAGCACGGCAGGAAAGTCTTCATGTCCACGTAGAGCATCTGGTTCACGAAGTCTTCATCAGCTACGCGATCGAAGTAGCTCTGATGTTCCGCATAGGCATCGAATTCGTGCGAGGCCCGGGCAAGCTCGCCTGAATACATTTCGCGTTTCTCAGCTTCGGTGAAATAAGTTCCGAATCCCAGATAACGTTCTCGTGCCGGGAGCGCAGCCGAGCGCGCAAGCTTCTTCGTGTTGCGAAACAGAGCCGTCAATCGCCCGGGCCGCGCGCCAGGCAAAGCATCCACAACCGGCCTCGACAGAAACGATGGAATCAAGTTGTACGCTTGGGCGATCTTCACAGCCGCGTGGCGAGGATACCCGGCGAACACTTCATCGCCGCCCATACCGGAGAGCAGCACGGTCAATCGCTCGCGCGCGGAACGACAGATCAAATAACTGGTGATGATCGCAGGGTCGGCTACCGGCTCGTCCATGTGGTACACGAGCTTTGGCAGCAGCTCCATCACATCAGGCTCGAGGTAGGCTTCGTGATAGTCGGTCGCAAACCGCTCGCCGACAACCCGCGCGTACTTCATGTCATCTTCGAGAATGTCGTAGCGAAGGTCTTCGCGGTGAAAACCGAAGGTGTAGGTCGTAGGCTTGAGAGCCGACACGCCCGACATCAGAGCGACAATAGCCGAGGAATCAATACCGCCTGACAGAAAAGCTCCCAGGGGAACATCGGCCAACATCTGCGCGCGCACGCTGCGAGCTACCTGTTCGCGAACACGCTCGATCCATTCTGCTTCCGAGATGGAATCATCTTCTTCAAACTTCAGGTCCCAGTACTCCGATACTTCAGCCTTGCCTCCGCGGTACACAAGGTAATGCCCCGGCGGGAGCTTCGAGACGCCGCGGAACGCGGTCTTCGGATCAGGAGTCCAAAGAAACGTCATGAACTGATCGAGGGCGGCGAGATCAACCGAGCGCTCGGCGCCCGGTATCGCAAGCAGAGCCTTGATCTCGGACGCAAAAGCGAATCCCGCAGGCGTGTCGGCATAGTAGAGCGGCTTGATGCCCAATCGATCGCGGGCCAAAAACAAGGTTTCATCTTGCGAGTCCCAAATTGCAAACGCGAACATGCCGTTGAATCGAACAAGGCAGTCGCGCCCCCACTCCAGGTAAGCATAGATGATGACTTCGGCGTCGGTGTTGGATTTGAAACGATGACCGAGGTTCTCCAGCTCGCGGCGGATTTCTTTGAAGTTATAAATCTCCCCGTTGTAGGTGAGCCATATCCGGCCGCTGGCATCTGACATCGGTTCGTGACCGGCCGGCGACAGATCTATGATCGACAGACGCCGGTGACCGAGTCCTACGCGATGCTCGGTTGACGTCTCCGCGATGTAGACACCTTCATCGTCGGGCCCGCGGTGCGCGATGCGCGCAAGCATGTTTTTGATCAGATGCTCATCGGCTTCGCCGACGACTCCGCAGATGCCACACATAGTGTTTGTTGTTATCGATCTCGAATCTAAGTTCTGAGTTTTTCTGAAATCTGAGATTATCTGAGATCTGAGATTTGAAATCTGAAATTATCTGAGATCTGAAATCTGAATCTGGAAATCTCCTTTGAGAGGCGATTATATCACGCGGCTACCGGCCGAGCAGGAGCGCGTCGCTTGCCACCGTGACGAACAGTATCAAGCTGACACACGCATTGGTCGTGAAGAAGGCGGCGTTCAAGCGCGATAGATCATCCGCTCTTACGATGCTGTGTTGATAGACTAGCAGCGCACCGGTTGCGGCAACCCCTGCAAGGCCGAGCCAACCGAGTCGTGCGGTCCAAAGGAACACAACGAGCGACCCGAACATCAACGCGTGTATTCCGCGCCCGATCCACAGCGCCTTTCCGAGGCCGTATCGCTCCGGTATCGAATGTAGCCCGGTGCGCCGGTCAAACTCGTAATCCTGGCACGCGTAGAGAATGTCGAACCCGGTGGTCCACAACATAACGGATAGCGACAACAACACCGGCACCAGGGTGAGCCTCCCCTGAATCGCTATCCAGGCGCCCGATGGAGCGATTGCCAGACACCAGCCGAGAATAAAGTGTGAGAAGGAAGTGAAACGCTTGGTGTACGAGTAAAGCAGTACGCTTGCCAGCGCAATCGGTGAAAGCAGCAGCGTCAATCGATTGAGTTGCGACGCTGCAAGCACGAAAAGCGCGGACGAGATGATAGTGAAGACGGCAGCGAACCTGATATCCAGCAGCCCTGCGGGCAGGGCCCGAGTAGCGGTGCGAGGATTGGCCGCATCAATCTCGCGGTCGGCAATTCGATTGAACGTCATCGCGGCCGAGCGCGCGCCAACCATCGCAAGAGTGATCCAGACAAGCTTTGAAATCCAGAAGCTCGCGGGCTGAGGCGGTAATCCCCGCCCGGCGAGCGTCGCGCCCAGAAGCGCAAACGGCAACGCGAAAAGCGTATGCTCGATCTTGATCATCTCGAGCGTAGTCCGCAGCCGCTCAGCTATCGTTGTAGTTGCTTTCACCAGTCGTATTCTAGCTACGTGATTTTTGGGCAGCAAGGACAGGGTTGTGCACCGGCTGGCATTGTCGGTCTACTTCTTCAAGAAGCGCTCGACTCCGCGCTTACAGTCTTCGGTCATTCTCGTGATCGCGTTCATCTGAATGCCGGCTTCAATCGCCGTCTCAAAGGTCATCCCGTCCATATGATAGAGCAGGCTCTTGGCGAGACTCACCGCCGACGCTGACTTCGCCGCCATCTGGCGGGTGTAGGCCTCGACCTCCGCTTCAAACTGATCGTCGCCGAACACGCGGTTGATCATTCCTATGTCAAGCGCGGCGCCGGCCGTTATGATTTCGCCGCGGGTTATTAGCTCGAAGGCGCGCTTCTCGGAAACCGAACGCCGCAATATTGCCATCACCATTGCCGGTATGAAGCCTATGTTGACTTCGGGGTAACCGAACTGTGCGGACTCCGCTGCGAGTATGATGTCGCACGCAGTCGCCAGCCCGCAGCCTCCGGCCAAAGCTCGCCCTCGCACCGCGGCGATGATCGGCCGAGGATGGCGGCGCATCTCGACGAACAGCTCGCCCATCACTCGGGCGCTGGACATGCTTTCCTCGACGCCGGCTTCACTGACGCGCTGAAGCGACGCCAGGTCCGCGCCGGAGCAGAAGTCTTTCCCCGCGCCGGTGACCAGCACGACTCGCACGGTTTCATCGCGAGCGGCATCTTGAAGCGCATCCTTGAACTCCGAGACAATGCCGTCATCAAGCGCGTTGCGCTTATCAGGCCGATTGAGGGTGATGCGCGCGATCGATTGGTCAACTGAGAAGAGAATCTTTTGATATTCAGACATAACCGAATCCTGGTTCACGCCCAGTGCGCGTTCATTCGATGTTCATTCAGAAAGCAAGTGTCGCCGGAATAAATTGCCAGACTATCAAAGCGCCGATCTCGCGGGCAAGGAGCTCCGCGGCTGGTCTCAGTTCGGCGCTCGCTTAACAAACTCACGCAGCTCACTCAGAGGAATGTTCAGAGCAAGCAGTCTGCGCGGTTGCCTCGCCAATGGGGCTACGCTAGAGTCAACGCGAACTCGACGTGATCGGGACCGCGGCAGCCAAAGCCGCGAGAAAGTCTCTTAATGAAATCGCTGACACGTTCTATCAAGACGCTTTTATTTGACTGGGACGGCACCCTGTTTGATTCCGCATGCGCGGGACTGCTCGCTTTTCGGAAGACCTTCGACGATTTGGGAATCGCGTTCACGAATGAGTTCTACGAATCCCGCTACTCTCCAAACTGGTACGCGATGTATGAAGCTCTGAACCTGGCGAAAGACAAATGGCAGATGGCCGATGAGCTATGGCTCCAGCATTACGGCGAGCAGCCACCCAAGTTGGTCGAGGGCGCGAGCACAACAATCCTCGAGCTTCGGCGCAGAGGCTATCGTCTCGGAATCGTTACCAGCGGCACCGAGCGAAGAGTTACGCGCGAGATCGAACAACTCGGTTTGAGCTCGGAGTTTGAAGCGGTGATTTGCAACGAGCACATCGTCAACAAGAAACCGCACCCCGAAGGATTAGAGAAAGCGATGCAGCTTCTGGCCTGCACGAGAGAAGTCTGCTCCTATGTGGGCGACGCCCCCGAAGATGTGCAGATGGGAAAGAACGCGCTTGTGTTTACCATCGCCGTTCGAAGCGCTTATCCGACGAGTAGGCGGTTGCGCCACGAGCAACCTGATATTCATCTGGATTCGATTGCTGAACTGCTGCTGCACTTCTAACGCCACAGCCGCCCTATTTCTTGCCGGCGTAGTAACCCGACCTGGTCCTGATCACCAAATCTTTTGAACCGGCGTTACGTAGCTGCTGTTCCCTCTCAGCCGCCAGCCTGATTTTGAGGCGGCGAAACTTGCCGTCTCGCTTTGTATTCGATGGCACAAACGCGAGACTGTATCGAGTGCGCAGATGCTCAATCAACTCGATTAGCTTTTGCCCGACAGTGTCATTGCCGGCAGCCAGAACTTCGCCGCCGGTTATCTCAGCGTAGTTATGAACATCGCCGCCTCCCAGTCGAGACGGGAAACCCAGAATCTTGCTGGCGGCCCGAGTAGGCAGGTTGTGCTTTATCACCAGCCCGCACACTACCACCCCCGTTTCGAGCACCAGCGAGACGGCCTGCTCCTTTTGAAAGACCCTCCAATTGTGGGCCGGGATCGTTTCATTATCGGTGACCACGATAATCACCCGGCGATCGGCAGGGTTCGCAGCTTTGACCAGATGGCTCGCGGCACGATAGACCGAATCGTGAAGCAGGATGCCGTTGTCGCCGTACGCTTTGAAATCGAGTTCTCTCAAGGCTTCGGCAACCAGGAATTTCTCTTTCGTGAAATCCCTGACCAGCAAGGTTTCGTTGGCGGTGACGACAACGGCGACTTCGTCCTCCGGCTTCAGCGACTGCAGGGCTTCGACGGCGTTAGCGCGGAGTCTCTCAAGCACAGTCCACATGCTGCTACTGGCGTCCAGAAGCAGCACGACCGAAAGCGGGAGCTTGTCCTGACTGAACTGCCCGATCTGCTGTTTGACTCCGTCCTCATAAATCTCAAAATCATCCTGACTCAGACCGCTTACGACGCGCTGTGTTTTCCGGTCAACGATCTGCACGTCCAGAGCAACCAATTCCGTGCTCAGCTTTATCGCCTCGTCCGGCTTCCGCTCTTTCACGGTCTGTGAATAAACGGGAAATGATGTGAACAGCA
The DNA here is from genome assembly GCA_038040445.1 of Acidobacteriota bacterium. Classification (NCBI taxonomy): domain Bacteria; kingdom Pseudomonadati; phylum Acidobacteriota; class Blastocatellia; genus Candidatus Onstottus; species Candidatus Onstottus frigus. The sequence continues at coordinate 28,027 of JBBPIG010000041.1, forward strand.
AAGCAACGCTGAGCAGAAGAATCGCTACTTTTCGCAATTGAATTTCCTATTGGGTCTAAGTTGTTTCGCGAACGAAGTGCCGTCGATGACGCACCTGTCGATTAGAACGGAGGGGCCTCAATCATCCTGCAAGGAAGTTTGCGCTCATCCTGAGCGGCAAGAGGTGATGCCGGACGCGAGCCTAGTAGAATGAGGGGTAGATTGAAAAATGAACGCGGCTCTACAGCTTACCTAGTAGTATCAACAGGCCGACAGCGATGAACGCAATCGCCGAGATGCGCTTGATCCAGATGAGAGGGAGATAGTGCCCGAGTGTGCCGCCGACGACCACGCCTATGGCTGAAACTCCTACCAGAGCCAGCGACGCTGCTATGAAAACCGCCCACGGCTTCTTGGTTTCTGCCGCCATCGTCATCGCCGCCAATTGAGTCTTGTCTCCCATCTCCGCCAGGAAGATCACGCCAAAAGTCGTAACCATCACGCGCCAGTCCATTAGTCCTCCTTCAATCACGAAGGCACAAAGTCACGAAGACTTCTTGTTCAGAGTTCAAGCTTTAGCTTGCCCACCACCTAGGCAACCTGAAGGTTGAACTCTGAACGAGGTTCTTCGTGTCTTTGTGCCTTCGTGGTTAGCTCCCCAGTTCCCGGGCTAAAGCGTCGTCGACCTCGATCTCCATCCGAAGCAGCGCCGAACTGTAGGTCTTGCCTTGCGCATCGGTCCTGAGAGAGAGCGTGCCGCCGCCGTCGAGACTCTCGTGCAGCAAGAAGTTCAGCGCATGAAGATTCGGGACCTCGAACCTTTCAACTTCGCCAAGACAGATTCCTTTGAAGTGTTCTTTCACGCGTTCCGCCGTCACTTGCTCGACGAGTATCGGGTAGTGCTCCGGTTTGTATGCGATGAGGCCGACGTTAGCGGTGTCCCCTTTATCGCCTGAACGCGCGTGTGCCAGATGGAGCAGTTTCACTCTTGCCATATCAAGCCTCGACCACCGAAATGTCAGATTGTACTTCGCTCTTGGGTATGAGCGCGGGCCAGTAAGCGATTATTTCTTCTAGCTTGGGCCGTCCGCCTGCAAAACCGGTCACGGACGGCGGACCGTTGAGCACGAGCGGCGCGACCTCTCGTGTGAAGCGTTCGACCGCGCGCTTGTCTTCCGAGCGCACGCCGATGCGAAAAGTAACTTCTGCGATGTCCGGTGATGGCGGGCCCGAGAGCTCCCCGTGGCAAGCATTCACTCCGACAAACTCGGTTAGCACTGTTTCGAATTTCAATCCGAGCCGGTCAAGTCTTTCTCTTACCACGCGGTCCGCAGCCTGAGCTTTCTTGTAAGCATCGGGCCATGCATACACAAGCGATCCGACCGCTTTCCATCCGGCTGAATAACTCACGCTGACTTTGTAGAAATCGGTTGCCGGACGCCCCTTGATCCCCGAGAATCGCACGCGATCAGTTCCCTCTTGTTCGAGCTGAATCGTTGTGAAGTCAGCGACGCAGTCCGGCGTTATGTATTCGAGGGGATCTCCCATCTCATAAAGAAGCTGCTCTTTGATCGACGGAACGGTGATGCGACCACCGGTGCCCGAATGCTTGGTTATGACGAACGTGCCGTCCGGATGCGCTTCAACTATCGGGTACCCGATGTCGGCCATGTTTGGAATCGTCTCCCAATCAACCAGGCAGTTGCCGCCCGTGCACTGCGCGCCGCATTCGACGGTATGTCCGGCTATCGTTCCGGCTGCAAGCCGATCCCAGTCGTCGCACGCCCAACCGAACTCGTGAATCATCGGTCCGAGCGACAAACCGGTATCGGTCACTCGACCTGCAATGACAATCTGTCCGCCCTTATCGAGAGCCTCGGCAACGTGCCGCCCGCCAAAGTACACGTTGGCGCTCTGGACTCGCGAGCGAACCGATGCCAGCGGCTCGCCTGTTTCGAGGTTCTTCAACTCGACTCCGCGGCTAATGAAATCGTCGAGACAATCCATTATGTCGTCGCCCGCGACGACGCCGATCTTGATCTTGCCGCCGAAGCCGCGGCGGCGCGCGACTTCAACGACAGCGTCGCTGCAAGCTTCGGGATTCACGCCGCCCGCGTTAGCTACGACCTTGATGTTGCGTTCTATGAGATCGGGCAAGATCTCCTCGATCATCGAAACGAAATCGCGCGCGTAGCCCGACCGCGGATCGCGCGCGCGCTGCTTCTGCATGATCGACATCGTGATCTCGGCAAGGTAATCGAGCGTGAGGTAGTCGATCGGTCCACGCCGCACTAGCTCGATTGGGGCTTGCAGTGAGTCACCCCAAAAGCCCTGCCCGTTTGCGATTCGGATTGTCTTCATGATCAGTACAAATAGACCACTGATGATACGGATTTGACGGATTTACGCGGATCAGACCCGCGGAAACCCGTCGAATCCGTTCCATCCGTGGTCTATTCCGCTTAAAGCTTCGGCGCTGGGGGAGGAAGCTCTCTAGCTTCGACCTCCGACTGAAATCCCACTCGCGCATGGCTGCCATCGCAGAAGGGTTTGTTCTGAGAGTGACCGCACCTGCAAAGCGAGATCACCGTGCGCCCTGCGAGGCCGAAGGTGTTTCCGGCCGCGTCCTTGATAGTGATGTTGTCGCCAATTACGCGATAAGGACCGTTGTTGATGACTACGATTGCGTTTTCATTTTGATCGCTCATTGCTTTTTCTCCTCTTGTTTCAAACAGGTCCGGTTGGTCATTGTAGCGCACACGCGGGCCTATCAGAAAGCATCGCCAACGTTGGAACAGATGTGCACAATCAGCTGGCGCCAATCACGATTGAACAAACGCATCGCCAGCATAAGTAATCCCTCGCCTCGT